>JBGVAT010000149.1:0-2271 GCA_045224895.1 Fibrobacter sp. | reverse complement strand
GGCCCAGGCGATGGCCGGTTCCGACAAGAAACAGGCTATCAAGACCTGGTCCCGTCGTTCCACAATCGTCCCGGATATGGTCGGACTTACTTTCTCCGTCTATAACGGCAAGCAGTTCCTCCCGGTTTACGTCACCGAAAACATGGTTGGCCATAAGCTCGGCGAATTCGCATTGACCCGCACGTTCCGTGGTCACCGTAAGACTGAAACTGCTGGAGGCAAGAAATAATGCAAGCTGTTGCTAAAGTAAAAAACGTCCGTTACGGCGTTCGCAAGCTCCGTCGCGTGGTTGACCTCGTTCGTGGCAAGTCCGTTGCAGAAGCCTTTGCAATGCTCTCCATCCTCCGTACGCAGACCAAGGGTGCTCCGCTGGTTGAAAATGCTCTCAAGTCCGCTGTCGCTAACTTGAAGCAGAAGGTCGCCGCTCCGGTTTCCGCCGAAGACATCGTGATCAAGACCATCACCGCTGATGGCGCTACGATCATGAAGCGCATTCACCCGCGTTCCCAGGGCCGTGCTTTCCGTATCGAAAAGCCGCTCTCCCACCTCACCGTCGTCGTCGCAGACAAGGAGAATTAACAATGGGTCACAAAACTCATCCTAATGGTCTTCGTCTTGGCGTTATCCGCGGTTGGGAATCCAAGTGGTATGCCGAAGACAAGTTTGCCGATCTTCTCTATGAAGACATCGTGCTCCGTCGCTACTTGATGAAGCGCTTCGAACATGCTTCCCTCTCCAAGGTTGGCATCGAACGTACCGTCAAGAAGGTGAACGTTAACCTCTATACCGCTCGTCCGGGTATCGTTATCGGTAAAAAGGGCGAAGAATTGGAACGTTTGAAGGGCGAACTCCAGTTCTTGACCGGTAAAGAAATCTATATTGCAGTCCACGAAATCAAGCGTCCGGAAACGGATGCCAAGTTGGTGGCTGAAAACATCGCTCGCCAGCTCGAAAAGCGTATTTCTTTCCGCCGTGCCATGAAGCGTGCTATCCAGTCCGCTATGCGCATGGGCGTCGAAGGAATCAAGGTGCAGTGCGGTGGCCGCCTCGGTGGTGCCGAAATTGCCCGCGTTGAAAAGTATGCTGAAGGCCGCGTGCCGCTGCACACTCTTCGTGCTGACATCGACTACGCAACTGCCATCGCTAAGACCGTTTATGGTGCCATCGGTATCAAGGTGTGGATCATGCACGGTGAAAAGATTGGTAAGGACGTCATGAACGACAACAAGAGAGAGAAGTAATATGCTGAGTCCGAAAAGAACATTACATCGTAAGCAGATGAAAGGGCGCATGAAGGGCGTCGCCTCTCGTGGCAACTATATCGCCTTTGGCGAATTCGGTATCCAGGCTCTTGAAAAGTGCTGGCTCACCGCTCGTCAGATCGAAGCTGCTCGTATCGCCATGACTCGTAAGATCAAGCGTGGTGGTCGCGTGTGGATTCGCGTCTTCCCCGATAAGCCGATTACCCGTCACCCTGCAGAAGCCCGTATGGGTAAGGGTAAGGGCGCAGTCGAATTCTGGGCAGCCGTAATCCTCCCGGGTCGCATCCTTTTTGAAATGGGTGGTGTTGAACGTGAACTTGCCATGGAAGCTCTCCATGTTGCAATTCAGAAGCTCCCCCTCAAGTGCAAAATCATCGAAGAATCGGAGATCTAATGAAAGCACGTGAATTGAAAGAACTGGGCGTTGACCAGCTCAAGGAAAAACTGGCTCAGTTGAATCTCGATTTGTTCAATTACCGCATGACTGCGAAGCTCGGTAATTTGGAAAAACCCTCTGTGATTCAAGCTGCCCGCAAGGACATCGCCAGAATCAAGACCATCCTCAGCGAAAAGGCCAAGGCATAAGCCGGCAGGAGCAGGAAATGGATAGAAACCTTCGTAAAGTCAAGCAGGGTATCGTTTCGTCCGACAAGATGGACAAGACGATTACGGTTGTGGTCGAAAACCGCAAGCGTCACCCGATGTACAACAAGATCATGACTACGACCAAGAAGCTCAAGGCTCACGATGAAAAGAATGAAGCCGAAGAAGGTGACTTGGTTGAAATCATGGAAACTCGTCCCCTCTCTGCAACGAAGCGCTGGCGCCTCGTCCGCATTGTGGAAAAGAAGAAGTAAACTCCTGGAGTAAGGCGAATATGATTCAAGAAGAAACCAGACTCGTCGTGGCCGATAACAGTGGTGCCAAGGAAGTCGCCTGCATCCGTGTTTTGGGTGGCACAAACCGTCGCTATGCTAGCATCGGTGATGTCATCAAGGTAGCCGTTAAG
>JBGVAT010000148.1:0-10002 GCA_045224895.1 Fibrobacter sp. | reverse complement strand
GCCCGCGACTGTTAATCGCGTTGTCCTTGGTTCGAGTCCAAGTGAAGCAGCTGAAAAAGCCTCGGTCTTTGACCGGGGCTTTTTCGTTTATGTCTGCAAATTGCGGTTGATTATCTTTGTGCGGGCGACCAGCGTTTCTTGAATCGGGGCTCGTCGATGATTTTGCCCCAGATGAATCCGCGTCGGACGCTTTCCCTGCTGATTGAACGAACTGTTCGGCGCTGTTCCTGTTCGGAACTGTCGGCCGTTTCGCTGGCATAGCCGTTTTCGATGTCGCTCTGACGGGCGGCTTCGTTGGCTTCTTCGCGTGCCTTGCGGGCGCGTTCTTCCAGGATCTTCAGCTGGCTCTGCTTGTCGCTTGTGTTCGGTGACGCACTCGGCTTTGCCGTGACTGTTGTCGTTTGTGCCAAAGCTTCCGCTTTCTGTTCGTGCGACAGCAGGTTGTTGAGTTCATCGATGTCTTGCACGAGAACTTCGTAGGCGCCGTCTCCCATGTCGTGACCGATAATGCGGTGCTGCTGGAGTTCGTTGATGAGTTCGATAGCCCGGGCTTCGGATACTTCGAATTCAATTTTCAGGTAGTCGATATCGACTATGCCCTGCTCGACGATGTCCTCTGCGACTTCGCGCATTGTCACCTGGTCGCCCAGGCGATGGTAGTTTTCGGGGATGGGCGGCGGCATGGGGGATACCATTGTTCCCTGCGAGGCCTCGCGCTGCGCTTCTTCAAATTGCCTGATGTACTCTTGCAATTTGCGGGCGGCGAAAGGTCTTGGCGGGGATTGCGCTTCGTCCGAGTCTTCGTTGCCATCGTTATCGTCGGGAACTGACGAAGATTCATCCCTGCGGTTGCGCCACGGGGGTGGCTGCTGCTGGGATTTTTTCTTCGCCTTCTCTGCCCGATTCTGGATAATCGTTATGATTGCCGCGATGACGATAAAGATTATTGTTTCCATAGGCTAGAGCCTCTTTTGAATCTCTCGTCTAGAATTACTTCGTAGCTTCCGGGGCGGATCCGATTTCTTTACGCATCTGCGTGTCGGCTTCGATGTTCTTGAGGTTGTAGTAGTCCATCACGCCGAGCTTTCCGTCGCGGAGGGCAGAGGCCATAGCCATCGGAATCTGGGCTTCGGCTTCCACAAGCTTGGCTTTCATTTCCATCACCTTAGCCTTCATTTCCTGTTCGGCGGCGAATGCCATGGCGCGGCGTTCTTCGGCCTTGGCCTGAGCGATCTTCTTGTCGGCTTCGGCACGGTCGGTTTCGAGGATGGCGCCGATGTTCTGGCCCACGTCCACGTCAGCAATGTCGATGGAGAGAATTTCGAAGGCGGTACCGGCATCAAGGCCGGAGGCAAGTACCTTCTTGGAAATCATGTTCGGGTTTTCGAGCACTTCCTTGTGGCTCTGGGCAGAACCGATGGAAGACACGATGCCTTCGCCAACGCGGGCGACGACCGTTTCTTCGCCGGCACCACCGACGAGCTTCTGGATGCTAGCGCGCACGGTGATACGGGTAATGGCGTGGAGCTGGATACCGTCAAGTGCCACTGCGGAAACCTTCGGGGTTTCGATGACCTTTGGGTTCACGGACATCTGCACGGCTTCAAGCACGTTACGGCCAGCAAGGTCGATGGCGGCGGCTTCCTTGAAGTCGAGCTTGATGTTTGCCTTGTTGGCGGCGATGAGAGCCTGGATCACGCGAAGCACGTTACCGCGGGAAAGGTAGTGGGCTTCGAGGAGGTTCGTGTCGACCGGGAGGCCTGCCTTGCAGCTGAGGATTCGGGCTTCGACAATGATCTGCGGCGGAACCTTACGCAGGCGCATACCGATGAGCTGGAAGATGCTCACGTTTGCCTTGGAGAACAAGGCCTGAAGCCAAAGGCTAAAGAACTTGCCGATGAAGGCGAGGATGACGATAACGACGATGGCGGCAATGATGATGCCAACGGTAAGAAGTGTATCCATTTGTTTTTTCTCCTGTTTTTGTTATAAATGCGTGACCCAGATGTGGCCTTCCTGGACGGATTCGACTTTGACGTCTTGGCCGGCTTCGATGATTTCGCCGTGCGTCTGGACGTCAAGGAGCTTCACGCTTCCATCGGGGAGGGTAAAGCTTGCCTGGCCTACGGGGCGTAAGAATGTCTTTGCGACACCGACATCGCCGACAGAAACGACCTGGACATCTTCGGTCGGGGAGACGGCTGTTTCCATATCGGTCTTGAGCATCGGTGTCCAGCCTTCGGGCAAAAGCGGAATCAGGTACTTGCTTGCGGCAATCGGGATGATGAGCGCAACTGCGGCACTCCCGAGGACAAAGAATAGCCCGAATAGCCAGGGTGTGGCGTCAAATGTGGTTTCGACCGTTTCCGGGACGAATTCCGGGATGTTCGCGGAATCAAAGCTCATAATGAGGGCGATGATCATGCAGGCGATGCCTGCGACGCCAAACAGGAATGTTCCCGGCATCACAAAGATTTCGACAAGGAATAGCGCAATGCCTGCGACTAGCAGGATGGCGGGGAAGTATCCGTCAAGCTGCGGAGCGAACTGGCCGAGGAATACGATACCGATGAGGATGATACCTATGATGCCGAACATCCCAAAACCCGGAGTCTTGAATTCGATGTAGAGCGCCCCGAATCCGAGAATCAGGAGGATGCCTGCGACTGCGGCAATGCCGCTTGCAATTTGTTCTCCGACGGTCGTTTCGACTTCACTCTTCTTTTCGATGGCAAGCTTTGTTTCGAAGTCCTCGCGGTTCTTGAATGTTCCCTTGGAAAATCCGAGTTCTTCGGCTTCCTTGTCGGTCATGGTCAAGAGTTCACCTTCCTTAACGAGAATCTTGGGGGCGCCCCAGAATTTCTTTTCGGTACTGTCGAGGACGGAGTATTTCTTGCTTTCGATGATGAGGGTCGTGTCGCGTTCGGTCTTTTGTCCCTTGTCGAGTTTTGCGGTAAGCTCGTAAATTTCGAGTTCCGGCGTCACGAAGGAAGAGGCCAGGAGTTCGGGATAGCCGTTACGCTGGGCGAGGTTTCGGAACTTGGCGCGGAGGGGTGATTGAATCTTTTCGCCGACGATTTGCGGTGTGCCGTCGCCACCCTGGACTATAGGGGCGCAGTCGCCGATGGTCGTCGCTTCGAGCATGTAGAGCCTTTTGCAGGCAAGGGCTATGAGTGAGCCCGCGCTGATGGCTTTTTTCTTGACGAGGGCTATCGTTTCGGCTCCCTTGACGGCCATGATGGTGTCGACGAGGTCGAAGGCGGCATCGAGGCGTCCACCGAACGTGTTGATTTCAAAAACTATGTAGTCTGGCTTCTTTTCGAGCGCTTCGCCAATGGCTCGGGCGCAGAATTCGTACATCGTGGGGTCGACATCCCCTTCAAGCTTGATCCAGACGGCCTGCTTTTTGGGGGCGACGATCTCGGTCGCTGTCGGGGTGGAGTCTTTTACGACTGGGGCTAAATCTGTTGCAGATTCGGTGGCCGCAATGGAAAACGTGGCCAGAATGGCCAAAAAGAAAAAGATTTTTGCAAAAAGCTTCATGTTGCCAATGTATAAAGATTGTTTTGTTAAAGTTAAATTTTTTGTGAAAAAAAACACTCTTTTAGCACAAAACTCCGGTAAAACAGACTTTTTTTCGAGTAAATCCTCCAAAGTGGTACCTTAAAATGTATAATATATTGGCGAATGTTACAAAAAACTTATGAACGATAATTTTTTTAAAAGAAATTTAATTGCCTCGTTGCTCTTGGTTGCGTTTTTGTTTGTTGTAACGAACGTATCGTTTTTTTACATCAATCAAAAAGCCATTGATGATAGCTGGGACTCTCTTGACGAAGTGGCGTATGCCTCTGAAGCCAAGATGGAGTTCTTGGGCCGTTCTCTTTTGGGCGCCTTGACCAACATTGCGGCCGTGGTGGCTCTCGAAGATAACCTGTTGTCCGAGGGCATGGTTCGTATGATTCGCACTTCGCGTATCGGTCCTTTGGTCTCGAAAGCCCGTTTGTATCTGCCGGATGGCCATATTATTGGGGAACAGGGGGTCTTTTTCGATTCGTCCTATGCACAGCACTATAATAGAATTGTCGCCCAGAGTCCGTACATTTCGAAGGTGGGACCGGATTTAATCAATAAAGATGAAGTTGTTTTTGAACAATTTGTGCCTATTCGACAGCGCGGCCAGGTGGTGGCGATGCTTTCGGCTCTATCCAGCATGAAACCGCTGTTTGGGTATGTCGCTACGAATTCGTTTAAAGGAAATGCTTCGTTATTTGTCATTGACCGTAGAGATGGCTCCTTTGTTGTCGAAAAGACGGGAAAATGGAAAAATTTTAATGAGTTCATAGAAAAAATCAATCCGAAAAGTGGATATTCGACGAATGAGTGGGCCTCTAGCGTGTTGCAGGGCGGTTCTGGTCATTTGGCGTACGATGTTGTAGGCACGGACGAGTCCATGCTTTTGGTGTCGCTTCCGCTGTTTGGTGGCTGCTGGTCCTTGGTATTGTACGTGAACGAGAATATCGCTTTTACGCGAGTCGATAAAATTCGCCGGTTCTATATCATTATTTCGGCGATTGAGCTGCTTGTGATTTTGCTGTACCTGATTCGCGTGGTGTGGAATGCCCGCCGGATGGCTGAAGCTGAAAGTAGCGAATATTCCGAAATTGCCGATGCCTTGAGCGGAACCTACGAATGCATTTTCTATGTGAATGTTCTGGATGACACTTTCGATATGTTCCATTCCGATACGCTCATGAGCAAGCTGCATGACGAAGGGAGCGGAAAGGACTTTTTCTTTGATTCCATTACGAGCCTGAGGCGTAACCTTTATGAAGACGACGTGGATGTCGTCATGCACTTTATGGAAAAGGGCGCCTTCCTGAAACGTCTTGAAGAAAATACGAGTGCGTCGGTCGAATATAGGCTTGTCATCGATGGTGTTCCGCAGTTCTATCGCATGAAGGCAATCAAGTCCAGCAAGGACGAGAACCATGTGATCATCGCCGTCGAAAATATTGATTCTGAAGTCAACAAGGCGATTGCCCAGCGCCAGGAAATGGACCGTAACAACAGGGTGATTGAATCGCTCGCTTCGGACTTTGACTTTGTGAACTATGTGACTCTTGGCGAAGACTCGTTTAGAGATTTTGTGGTGACTTACCGTGCGAGCTCCGTGCTTTTGAAGGCGATTCCTGGCTGGTCCAACGAAAAGCTTTTTTCGAAGAGGATGGAGCTTTTGCTCAAGTACTTGATTTGCGATTCTGACAAGGTGCAGTTCTATGAACAGACGAACCGTGACCGCCTTGTTTCAAGGCTCAAGTACGAATCTGTCGTGCATATCAATTTCAAGATCAAGCTCGATGGCAAGGAAGTCTGCTACCAGATGAAGATCATTGCCGACAAGGACGAAATCGGCAACCTCAAGGGTATAGTCTTTGGTCTGCATAGCGTTGACGAAGAAATCAAGGCGCAGATGGAAATCCAGTCGAAGTTGAAGCGCAACCTCGAAATCATTGATATTCTTTCGGAAGACTATACGGCGCTGTTCTTCATGAATCTGGAAGAAAATGTCAATGGCTTGCTTGCCGTGAGCGACCGTATTAAGAAATCCGTGAGCGGGTTCTTTGCAAAGAACGAGGCGCTTATCGATTCCTTTAGAGGCTATGTCAATACGCTTGTGCATCCGGATGACCGCGAAAAGCTCTTGACGATTGGCAAGAAGGAGTACATTGGTGAGCATTTGATGCACCAAAAACGCTTCTCGGTGGTGTTTAGGCAGCTTTATAACGATGAATACATGTATACCCGCATAGTGTTTGCTAAGGCGGAGCCGCTTAATGAACCGCCCAAGCTTGTTGCCGTGGGATTCTCGGAAGTGGATTCGCAGTATAGGGCCGAGTCGGAACATCAGGAGAATATTGAACGTATCATGAGCCTTTCGGATCAGTTCGAGGCTATTTACGATGTCAATATCGATACGGGCATATTCAGCGTTTCTGTCAGTGGCGAAAAGTTCAATGAGGTCATCGATAAAAAGACAGGCCAGTTCATGAACTTCTTTGATGAAAGTGGAACGGATATCAGCAAGGTTGTTTATCCGGACGACCAGAAAAATGTAATCGAAGCGCTGAGCCGTGAAAACATTTTGGCCCGCTTGCAGAACGAGAACTCGTTCTTCTTGGATTACCGCAATGTTCTGGGCGATAAGATTTTGTGGTACCGCATGAGAATCACGAAGATGGGCGACTGGTCCAAGTCTCGCCGTGTCCTTGTGGGCGCCTTCAATAACGATGCCGTTTATCGCAAGGAAATGGAACAGCAGGCCGCTCTTGAAAAAGCTCTTGAAATGGCAAAGTCGGCATCTCGTGCAAAGACGATGTTCTTGAACAGCATGAGCCATGACATCCGCACGCCGATGAATGCCATTATAGGTTATACGGAACTTGCCACGATACATATTGCGAACAAGGAACTTGTCCGCAACTTCCTCGGAAAGATTGAGCTTTCGTCGAATCATTTGCTGTCGCTAATCAACGATGTGCTTGATATGAGCCGCATTGAGTCTGGAAAGCTCAGCCTGAATGAAAAGCCGGAACGTATCCCGGATCTGATCCATACGCTCAAGGATATTGTCCAGGCGGATATCCATTCCAAGCAGTTGCAGTTCTTCGCAAATAGCGTCGACATCAAGAACGAAGAAATTGTTTGCGACAAGCTTCGCTTGAACCAGGTGCTTTTGAACGTTGTCTCGAATGCCATCAAGTACACCCCTGCGGGTGGTTCCATCTGGTTTACCGTTGGGCAGGAAAAGTCCACAGAACCGGGAACCGGAGCCTATGTGTTTATTATCAGGGACTCGGGTATTGGCATGAGCGAAGACTTCTTGCCGAACATTTATGACCCGTTTACTCGAGTGAATTCTTCGACGGTTTCCGGTATTCAGGGAACGGGGCTTGGCATGGCGATCACGAAGAACATCGTCGATATGATGAAGGGTTCCATCGATGTCAAGAGCAAGGAAAACGAAGGTACCGAAGTTGTTCTGAAGTTCAACTTTAAGGTTGCCGATTCGGGTCGTGAAATAGAACGGGTAAAGGAACTTGAAGGCAAGAGGATTTTAGTCGTCGATGACGACGAGGATTCTTGCAAGCATATTCCCGAAACCTTTAAGGAATTGGGAATGGATGCCGAATGCTGCAATTCCGGGGCGAAAGCTTTGGAATTGGCCAAAAAGGCGAAGGCGGAAGGCTCTTTGTACGATGCGTTCCTCGTGGATTGGCGCATGCCGGGCATGGACGGCATGAAGACGATCAAGATGCTCCGTGAACTGATGGGGGACGAAATCCTGGTGATTGTCATGTCGGCTTACGAATGGTCTGATATTGAGGACGAAGCCTCCAAGGTGAATGTCTGCAACTTTGTTGGTAAACCGCTGTTCCCGTCGGATGTGAAGGACGTGATGCTGATGAGCTTTGGCTTTAAGCAAACCGAGGTCCAGGAATCCGATAAGAATGTGAATTTCAGCGGCAAAAAGATCTTGCTTGTCGACGACAACGAGCTGAATCGTGAAATCGCCCAGGAAATCCTGGAAGACTGCGGAATCCAGGTGACGACGGCCTGCGATGGCGAAAAGGCTCTTGAGTTCATGAAGACGGCGACAAAGGACGACTGTGACTTGGTCCTGATGGATGTCCAGATGCCTATCATGGACGGTTATGAAGCGACTCGCCGGATCCGCCGGATGGATAGCGATATGGCAAACATCCCGATTATTGCGATGACGGCGAACGCGTTTGCCGATGACCAGCAGGCGGCCCTGGAGGCCGGAATGAACGAACACGTGCCGAAGCCCGTGAACGTCAACAAGCTGAAAGAGGTACTGTCGAGATTCTTGTAGGGTTGTAAGGTATTGAGGTATGAGCTCGGAGCTAAAGCTCCTCCGGGCTCGCTTCGCTTTGAGGTATAGCTCATAGCCCATACCCCAAAGGGAGCCGTAGGCGACCGACCCCATAGCTCATGCCTTTTTTTACTGTATTTTCTAACCACTAACCACTAACCACTAATAACTAAATACTATATTTGTCCTCAAATTGCATTTTTGCCTGGGTCCTGTGACCAGATTCGCCAATTCCACTGGTGCTAGAGCAGTAAACTCGGACAAAAACATGTAATGAAACAAACAATCAAAAAAAGGAATGGCTACAATGGCTACTATTACTAAAGAAAAGGCTGCAGAACTCACCGCTAAGTTTGGTGCTAACGAAAAGGACACCGGTAACGTCCGCGTTCAGATCGCTATCCTCACGGAAAAGATCAAGAACCTCACCGAACACATCAAGACCAACAAGAAGGACTTCCACTCTCTCCGCGGTCTTTCCATGATGGTTGCAAAGCGCAAGAACCTTCTCAAGTACTACGGCGAAAAGGACATTATCGCTCAGCGTGCTTTGGTTAAGGAACTCGGTCTCCGCGGCTAATTCTCGTACTGGAGATTTTTTATGTCAACAGAAGCTTATCAAGCTAAATACGGCAAGATGCTCGACCCGAAGGAAGTGTCTGTAAACCTTCCGGATGGCCGTGTCATTACGTTTGAAACTGGCCGTATCGCAAAGCAGGCACGTGGTTCTGCTGTCGCCAAGATGGGGGACGCGTTTGTCCTTTCTACCGTTTGCTACGGTGAAGAAAAGGATGGTGACTTCTTCCCTCTGACAGTTGAATACCGCGAAAAGTCTTATGCTGCCGGACGCCTGCCTGGTGGCTATAGCAAGCGCGAACCGGGTCGTCCGAGCGATGAAGAAATTCTTTCTGCTCGTATCATTGACCGTCCGATTCGTCCGATGTTCCCGGAAAACTTCACTCGTGAAGTCCAGGTCATCGTTCAGGTTCTCTCTTCCGACAAGAAGTTCGCTCCGGACGTCTTGGGCGTGAGCGCCGCTTCTCTTTCCATCGGTCTTTCTGAACTCCCGTTCGAACAGCAGGTCGCTGCCGTTCGCGTGGCTGTCGTCGATGGTCAGAACGTTGTGATGCCGACTTACGACCAGGTTGCCGTGGCCGATCTAGACCTCGTGGTCGCCGGTACGGAAGACTCTGTGTGCATGGTCGAAGGTGGTGCTTACGAAGTGTCCGAAGACACGATGATTGGTGCTATCCTCGCTGGTCACGAAGTCATCAAGCAGATGTGCAAGGCCCAACAGGAACTGGTGGACCGCTGTGCTAAGCCGAAGATGGAACTCAAGCCGAAGTTTGTCGGTGAAGAACACGACAAGCTCGTTGCTACGGTCAAGGAAGTTGTCTGGGACGAACTGAACAAGGACGTCCACTCCAACATGGTGAAGACGGACTTCTATCCGGCTATGGCAGACCTCTGCGCTCGTATGCTCGAAGATGCTCGCATTCTCGCTATCATTGGCGAAGGCGAAGCTCAGGATGCTAAGCTCGCTGCCGATGCCAAGGCTATCTTCAGCGACCTCGAACGCACTGCTATGCGCGAAATGATTTTGAACGAAGACGTTCGTCTTGACGGTCGTGCAACGACCGAAGTCCGTCCGATCGAAATCGAAATGGGCGTGCTCCCGCGTGCTCACGGTTCTGCAATCTTCCAGCGTGGCGAAACCCAGGGTCTCGTCATTTGTACGCTTGGAACAAAGGCTGACGAACAACGTTTCGAAAGCATGCAGGGCGAAGGCTCCAAGAGCTACATGCTCCATTACAACTTCCCGCCGTTCTCGGTGGGTGAATGCAAGAAGCTCGGTCTCTCTCGCCGTGAAATTGGTCACGGTCACTTGGCCGAACGCTCCCTCGCAGCAGTTCTTCCGCTCCCGGAAGACTTCCCGTACACGATCCGCGTGGTTTCCGAAATCATGGAATCCAACGGTTCTTCTTCCATGGCCTCTGTTTGCGGTGGCTGCCTCAGCTTGATGGACGCTGGCGTTCCTATCAAGGCTCCGGTTGCAGGTATCGCCATGGGCCTCATCTCCGAAAAGGGTTCCGTCAAGGAAGGCG
>JBGVAT010000147.1:0-3342 GCA_045224895.1 Fibrobacter sp. | reverse complement strand
CGGTCCTGTGACAGACTCCGGATTTCGAGACCGGCCCATTCGACCACTCTGGCATCTCTCCGAGGTTTGCATAATATAGTATAATTCGTTTAAAATGTCTATGAAAAAATCCACAACAACAGCCAACATTCTTTTTTCTTATTTCGGTCACCCACCTCTCAAAAACCTTTGATTTCATTCCTTTATTTTCTACATTAGGCGCACATTTTTTAGGGGACCCAACAGACTTCAGGTTTATAAGTGCGAGTGCACTTCGGGGCTTATTGAATGCTCGAATAGAGCAATGTGATGACGCGGCATGTGCTGCAGATGAAGTTTACGGATCCCGAAGGTGACTTATGGCAGAAAATATTTCTTCCGATTTGGGTTCTGATATTCCAGAAAACGAAAAAAACAATTCCAGCTTGCAGATCGAAGCGGATGCATTCTTGAACGCTATTGCAAGCGGTGCCGACGAAGACCAGGCCGACGAGGCTGCTTTCTTTGCCGCCAATCCGAACGGTGTCGTTGTCGACGATAACGGCGAAGTTTTGGAAACCGGTGCAAACTCCAAGATCAAGAAAGGCGAAAAAGTCGAATTCATCGACGATGATGCCGCAAACGAGGTAGAAAAGGAGATGCCCGAACAAGTCGGGCATGACAAACTCCAGGAATCCGCAAGCGACAACGCTGCAGAGACCGCAGAAAGCGCAACCGTCGCTTCGACAAGCTCAGCGACCTTAAATGAAGACTCCGCTGACGAAGATGATGTCGGCGACGAATCTTTGGTGACGTTCGACGATCTCGGCCTTTCTCCGGAAGTTCTCGAAGCGGTCAAGCTCGCCGGTTACGAAACGCCCTCGCCCATCCAGGCCAAGGCCATTCCGGTCCTTTTGCAGGGCGTAAACCTCCTCGGTACCGCACAGACGGGTACAGGCAAGACGGCAGCTTTCACGCTCCCGCTCCTCTCCCGCATTGACTTTAACGGTCACGAGACCTCCATGCTCGTGCTCACGCCGACTCGCGAACTCGCCATCCAGGTTTCCGATGCGATCCAGCAATACGCCGTAAAGATGCCGAGCGTCCACGTAGTGCCGGTTTACGGCGGTCAGGACATCGCCATCCAGCTGCGAGCCCTCAAGCGCAAGGCAAACATCATCGTCGCCACGCCGGGCCGCCTTATCGACCACATCAAGCGCGGTTCCATTACGCTCGGAGCAGTCAAAGCCATAGTCCTCGATGAAGCCGACGAAATGCTCGACATGGGCTTCATGGAAGACGTAGAAACGATCCTGAAGGAAATTCCGGCCGATGCACAGCGCGCCCTCTTTAGCGCCACCATGCCGGACAGCGTGAAAAAGATTATCGACCAGCACCTGGGCAGCTACGAAGAAGCCAGAATCGAAGGCAAGACGACCACCGTCGAAAACATTCGCCAGCGCTTTTTGGCCGTAAAGAACGAACACAAGATCGAAGCCCTCGCCCGCGTTTTGGAAGGCGAAGAATTTGACGGCGTGCTGATCTTTGTGCGCACCAAGCAGAACACCACCGAAGTGGCCGAAAAGCTCGAAAGCCGCGGATTTAACGTGGCTCCGCTGAACGGTGACCTCGCGCAGACTATGCGCGAACGCACCATCAACCGTCTCAAGATGGGCAAGCTCGACATCGTCGTGGCAACAGACGTTGCCGCCCGCGGTATCGACGTAGACCGCATTTCGCTCGTGGTGAACTACGACATTCCTTACGACACGGAATCCTATGTACACCGTATTGGCCGTACGGGTCGTGCAGGCCGTAGCGGTAACGCCATTCTCTTTGTGACACCGCGCGAACGCCGCATGCTCAAGATTATCGAGAAGGCCACCCGCCAGCCGATCGAAGCGATGGAAATGCCGACCTCCGACCAAATCAGCAAGAAGCGCGTAGACGCCTTCAAGACTAAGGTCAAGAGCGTCGTGAGCTACGGCGAACTCGACCAGTTCAAGGAACTTGTCCGCGCACTCGTTGCCGAAGGTTGCAATATGAAGGACGGAGTCGTTCTCGAAGACGGAACCGTGAACGAGATGACCGCCGAAGACATTGCTGCCGCAGTCATCAAGATGTACCAGAAAAAGCAGCCGCTCTTCCCGAACCTTCCGCCGCTCGAAGCCCCGAAGGAACGCCGCGAAAAAGTCCGCAGCGGCAGGGACTTCCTTGGCAACAGCGAAGACTTCGGCCTCAATAGCGAAGAACAGAAGCGAATGAAGAAGGAACGCAAGGAAGGCCTGAACGGCGTTGAAGAAGGCTTCTTGCGTTATTACCTTGGCGTGGGCCGTATAGACCACGTGACGCCGCGAGACATCGTAGGCGCTATCGCCGGCGAAGGAAACATCAACAGCAGCAACATCGGTCGCATTAAGTTGTTCGATAAGTTCAGTACGGTGGAACTCCCGGAATCGCTCCCGCAGGACGTTCTCGATCTCTTGTCCGAAATGACCATCCGCGGTAACGACGCACGATTCCGCGTGATGACCGACGAGCCGCCTGAAGGCCCTGCTCCAGGAACCAGACCGCGCGCCAGCCGCGAAGAACGCCGCAGTTTCCACAGGGATCACGGTGGATTCCGGGACGAACGCCGTGGTGGCTTCCGCAGAGACCGTGAAGAACGTGGCGACCGCTTTGGCGACAAGCCGTTCGAAAACCGCAAGGCACGCCGCGAACGCGAATTCGCCGACCGCAAGCCCGGCAAGTTCGACGACAAGCCGTTCCGCAAGGACCACGACGAACGCAGCTTTGGCGATAAGCCATTCCGCAAGACGCGACGCTTCGGCAGACATTAAAAAATGGGCGACCTACGGGTCGCCTTTTTTGCATTTACTGCATAAAAAAAGAGTCCGTTTCCAACAATAACGGACTCTTTTTAAATATTGATTTTTATCGATTGTTTAACCGCCGATAAAGATCAGTACAAAGCTGGAAGCCAGAAGGAGAACGCCCCAAACGGTCTCGACGATTGGCCCTACTTTCTTGATTTCGACTTCTTTGTTTTCCATTGTTTTATCCTCACACCCTAGGCAGTGCAACATCGCTTGCCTACGTTTATAATGTATAAACGCGAGCGCTAAGGGTAAACTACAAAACAAGAAGTTTCTTGGACAGTTTATCAATGTGGTAAGATGGAATATTCAGGGGTCAAATATTTCAAGTCAGCATAGGTACCGTGTAAGGCGATGCCGGCACGGGGGCCGGCATGACAGCGGGAGGGAACCGTGCAAGGCGGCCCCGCAACAGGTGCGTGGTGACAATAAAAAAAGCCCCCTCGACGGTTTACCGTCAAGGGGGCGTGAATCCAGCGGCGACCTACTCTCCCGGACCCGAGGGCCA
>JBGVAT010000146.1:0-18996 GCA_045224895.1 Fibrobacter sp. | reverse complement strand
TACGGCCTGGCCTAACAGAGCCAGAGGGTCATTTTCGCAGCTTTTTCGCAGTTTCGACCCAAAAGTACGGCCTGGCCCGACAGAGCCAAATGAATGAGTGTGCTTTTGTGCAGTAATTTCTATATTTAGAATTATGAAGTTGCCGCGCGAGACACGCACATTTGTAGCCATCGACTTGAAGTCCTTCTTCGCGTCGGTGGAATGCGTTTTGCGCGGGCTGGATCCGCTGACGACGAACCTGGTGGTGGCCGATGCGAGCCGTACCGAAAAGACGATCTGCCTGGCGGTGAGCCCAAGCCTTAAGGCGTATGGAATTCCCGGACGTGCCCGATTGTTTGAAGTGATTCAGAAAGTGCGGGACGTGAAACGCCGGACGGGCGAAGACGTGCAGTACATTGTCGCTCCACCGCAAATGGCAAAGTATGTGGAATATTCGACCCGCGTTTATAGCGTTTATCTGAAATACGTGAGCGAAGAGGATATCCACGTTTATTCGATTGACGAATGCTTTATCGACTTGACGCATTACCTTTCGATGTACAAGAAATCGGCACGTGAACTCACGAAAGAAATGATTAGCGATGTACTCGAGACGACGGGGATTACGGCGACGGCAGGCATCGGGACGAACCTTTACCTTTGCAAGATTGCAATGGATGTGATGGCGAAGCACGTGTCGCCAGATGCCGATGGCGTACGCATCGTGGAACTCGACGAGATGACTTACCGCAGGGAACTCTGGGGGCATCGCCCGTTGACGAACTTTTGGCAGTTGGGGCGCGGCATCGCTGATCGTCTGGAACATTGCTACTTGAATAACGGCCGTGGCATTTTTACGATGGGCGACCTGGCCCGTGTAAGCGTCAAGAATCCTGATGCGCTCTACAAGATGTTTGGCGTGAATGCAGAAATATTGATTGACCATGCCTGGGGTTATGAACCGTGCGGCATTGCCGAAATCAAGAAGTATAAATCCAAGACGCACAGCATTGGCGGTGGGCAGGTCCTTAGCTGCGCCTACGATTGCGCCAAGGCGAAAATCGTCATTCGCGAAATGGTCGACACGCTTGCGCTCGATTTGGTCGAGAAGGGACTTGTGACGAACGGGCTCACGCTCCACGTAGGCTATGACCGCGAAAATGTGGACAAGGGAATCTACCACGGAGAAACGGTCATGGATGGCTATGGCCGGACAATTCCGAAGCCTGCACACGGTACCGCTCCGCTATTGAATTACACGTCGTCGGCCTCGACGATTGCCGATGCGGTGATGAAACTTGCTGACCGCATTATGAACCCGCTACTGACGGTGAAACGATTGAACTTGACCGCCAATAACGTCTTGAAGGCGTCGCAGGAGAGCTATGACTTGTTCACGGATGTGAAGAAGATCGAACGCGAAAAGAAGATGATGCAGGCGCAGATTGCCATCAAGAAACGCTTTGGCAAGAATGCGATTTTCAAGGGGATGGATATGCAGGAGGGGGCGACGACCCGCGAACGCAACGAACAGATCGGAGGTCACAAGGCGTAGATGAAAGACGACTACAAAGATATCATCGATTTGCCGTACCCGCGGAATGACTGGAACTTTCTACTCAAGCACCCGCGAATGCCGATTGCCAACCGCGCTAAAATCTTTAGCCCGTTTGCGGCGTTGCGTGGCCATGACGAAAAAATCGCAGAAACAGCAAAGCGCGGAATTCCTTCCGCGCTACAGGTTATTGATGATGAGGGTTGTGGTATTTAGGTAAAAGATTTAATCGTGGTGTTCCATGTTGTGGTCGCCATGGTTGCCGCGATGTTCACGGTTCATGCGTTCGAACTGCAAGAACTTGAACTTGTCGAGCTGTTCCTGGTTGAGGATCTTCTTTAAGCTTTTGACTCCGTCGATTCTGTGATTGAGCAAGCCTTCCTGGGCTTTGAGGATGTTGGCCTTTGCTGCTGCAATCTGCTTGTCGTTGTTGCTTTCGAGAGCGTCGCGGAGAGCCTTTTCGGCTTCCTTCTTTTGCTTGCGAAGGGCCTTGAATGTGGAATCCGCAATTTTACGCTGCTGTTCGAGTGCGGTCTTCTGTTCGTGCGTGACTTTTAGCTCGGCGTCGATAAATTCGATTTCTTTTGCAAAGTCAAGCTTCTTGTCGAACTTTTTGCCCTTGTGGAATCCGTCGCGGAAATGGTCGCCTTTGTGGTGCGGGCCTTCGCCGAATTCTTCGCCGTGATGACGTCTGCATTGCGGGCAGTTGCAGTCAGGACCGCAGGGAGCCTTCTTTTGGCAGCAGGGGGCGTTTCTCTTGCAGCAGTCCAGATTCTTTTGGCAGCAGTCGCCGGGCTGGAATTCGCAGATCCCGCCTTTGGAGCAGAAACTAGAACCCGATGTGGCGCCTCCAAAGGTGAATGCGCCTACGAAAAAGCCGATGGAACAAGCGAAGATGATGATGCTTGCGAGGAGGTTCTTTGTGGAATCCTTCATTATTTTGTCTCCTGTAATAAATAGCTGATGGATCGGTCTGTATCCAAGTTTTCAAGTTCGTCGTCGGTGGTTTCGCCGAGGTCGCTGTACCACGAGACCAGTTCGTCCGATGCGACGTTCTTGATGAGGAGCGTCTCGGAATCGAGTTTGTTAAACGTTACCCAGGCGGTAATGAAAGCGACTGCCAAAAAGCTTGCGGCAACCGCAAAAATCGAACGCGCCTGGAAAAAGTTGAGGAATTTGTTTTTCTTTGAAGAATCGAGTCTTGCGCAGACCATGTCCCAGGAATCTTCCCTGGGTGTGATTCTTTCAATTCTTGAAAAATCGATTTGATTACGCATAGTTCTGGTTCTCCTGTAAATAGCTCCTGACTACGGAACGTGCGCGACTGAGCCTTGCCTTGATGGTCCCTTCGGGCATGCTGTAAATCTCGGACAAGTCCTTGACGCCAAGGTCTTCGGCATCCTTGAGCCAAAGCATACTCCGCGTCTCGGCAGGGAGTTTTGAAAGTCCAAATTCTAGCAGTTCCGGGTCGTAATCCAAAGCTTCGTCGTTCTTGCTTCCAATGGCCGAATTGACCAGCACGTCGATGTGCCCTTCTTCGAGTTCGGCGTGGCGCTTCTTGGAGCGCAACTTCATGAGGCATTCGTTCACGGTCAGGCGGAACAGCCAGGTGCCAAGGGCGCTTTCACCACGGAAGCTTTGTATTTTCGATGGAACCGAAACGAAAATGTCCATCAACGCATCTTCGGCTTCGTCGCGGTTCTTGAGCATTCTGAATGCCAGGTTCAGCACTTTGGAGCTGTGTGATTTCCACAGCAGGCCCAGTGCCTCGCGACTGCCTTGTTGAATTTTTGTGATGATGACTTTTTCGTTCATTTTGCCATTTTGATGCGTGGGGGTGGGGGTGGGTTGCGTTGAATAAAAAAATTTTTTGAAAAGGAGGTGCCCGCTCGGAGGCGGGCATGACAAGATGTGTAAGAAATAAAATATATTTTAGAGTGATGCAAAAAATTCTTTTTGAAAAATTGAAGGAAGCTTTTGCTTCCGTTTTGCCGATTACGCTGATTGTCCTGTTGGTGGCGCAGACTCCGATTGTATCTTTTTCGGGCAAAGAGCTGGTTATTTTTTCGATCAGTGCTGTTTTTTTGATTTTTGGGATAGGGCTTTTTAATTTGGGGGCTGACCTTGCCATGACGCCGATGGGCTCGTATGTGGGGGCCGGGCTTACTAAATCGCGGCGGCTCCTGTTGCTTGTTTCGGTGTGCTTTGTGATGGGAGTCCTTATTACGGTGGCGGAACCCGATCTGTCTGTGCTTGCGGAACAGGTGAAAAATGCCGTGGCTCCGGGATTGTTGATTGCGACGATTGGGGTGGGCGTTGGAATTTTCCTCTTGCTTGCCATCTTGAAAATCGTGTTCAAAAAGGATCTGTCGTCGATTATCATCTTCTTTTACATGGTGCTGTTCATGCTCGGGATGCTTATGGTGTCTGTCGGGCGTAACGACTTTGTACCGCTTGCGTTTGATTCGGGTGGCGTGACGACTGGGCCGATTACGGTGCCGTTTATCATGGCGCTCGGCGTGGGTGTCGCTGGGGCGATCGGTGGCAAGAATGCATCGGAAAACAGTTTCGGATTGATTGCGCTTTGCTCTGTCGGACCGATCTTGGCTTTGATGGGGCTGGTCGTTTTTTCGAAGGGTGACCTGAATTATGAACTTTCGATGGCGGCATATTCGGTGGATGCAAGTCTCGGAAAAAATTTCTTGCCTACGGTATTGACCGTCATGAGAGAAGTCATTGTGGCGCTCGCGCTGATTGTTGCGTTTTTTGGTGTTTTGCAGGTTACGGTACTCAAGCTCCCTAAGGTAAAATTGGTGCAGATTGGGGTTGGGCTTTGCTATACGTTCGTGGGGCTTGTGATCTTTTTGACGGCGGTGACGGTCGGGTTTATGCCGATTGGCTTTGAAATTGGCCGTGAACTCGCTGCCCGTCCGCATGTCCTTGTGGTGGCGGGCTTTATCATCGGAATGGTGGTCGTGCTTGCGGAACCTGCGGTGCATGTGCTGAACAAGGAAGTCGAAGAAGTGACTGGAGGGCTTGTTTCGAAGCGTTCCATGCTGATTGCGCTTTCGGTCGGTGTCGGCATTTCGATTGGACTTTCGATGCTTCGCATCATTATCGGTTTCCCCATTATTTATTACCTGTTGCCGGGATACTTTATTTCGCTTGGCCTTTCGTTCTTTGTGCCTAAGCTTTATACGGCGATTGCGTTTGACTCGGGGGGCGTGGCGAGTGGTCCGTTGACGTCGAGCTTTATTTTGCCCTTGGCGATTGGTGCGTGCTCCGTGATTCACGATGGTGGCAATTCCATTTTGAATTATGCATTTGGCATTGTGGCGATGGTCGCTATGACTCCGCTCATTACGATCCAGGTGCTTGGTTTCAAGGCGATTGTGGCAAGGCTGTGGCGCAACAGGATCATGATGCGCCGCTTGCAGGATGCCGATGACGAACAGATTATTGACTTTGTGTAGAGGCTGCAATGGTTGATGTGGTAAAGAATGTTTTGAAACGGGTTGTGCCTCAAAAGGTTCATTCGAAAGTCTCGATGAACCGCCTCAAGATTCTTGTGACGACAGTGAATCGCACAAAGGCTGACTTTTATATGGATTATATCCAATCGTTCGGTGCGAATATGCAGTTCGTGTTTTACGGGCACGGAACGGCTCCGCGCGAAATTATGGCGGCACTCGGCCTTGCCGATTCGGAACGAGCTGTGATTATCAGCATCATAGGTGAAGACCATGTGCCAGCGGTTCTGGAATGCCTTGAAGAAAAGTTCAAGACGATTGTGAATGGAAAGGGAATCGCCTATACGATCCCGTTGACGAGCGTGATTGGCAAGTCCGTGTTTAACTTTTTGAGCGACAACCGTTCCCAGGTCGGGAGAGGGTAATTATGAAAGCGAATACCCATGAATTGATTATCTGCATTGTGAACAACGGATTCTCCGACACTGTGATGGAAGCCGCCAAGGAGGCGGGGGCCCGTGGTGGTACGGTGCTGAACGCTCGTGGTACGGCAAACAAGGAAGCGGAAGCATTTTTCCATATCGCCATCCAGCCTGAAAAGGAAGTCGTGATGATTCTAGTGCCGCTGAACGTGAAGGATGCGGTACTCCATTCGCTCTACGAAAAAGCGGGCCTCAATACGATGGGGCAAGGCATCGCGTTCTCGCTTCCGGTCGACCAGGTCGTCGGACTCACGCCGTGGAAGGTTGTTGCCAAGACCGCTGAAAAGAAATCATAATAGTTGAAGCGTCATCTTGGAGCAGGTCATCCTCGACCGTCAGGTAGGGGATCCATACTACTCCAGCAGCGTTTACACCTTCACATTGAAGTATTCGATTTCGGGGTGGCAGATGTAGAGGCCGCTTACGGAGGCTTGCGGGTACATGGCGCCGTTTTCGGTGAGGCTGATGCCTACGCTGCCGAAGTCGATAAGCTTTGCAATGTTGAAGATTTCCTTGATGTTCGGGAGCACGGGGTAACCGACGGCCGGGCGGATGCCCTTCCAGCCGCAGGTGCGGTCGAGTTCGCGGCTCAAGTATTCGGCGCCAGCTTCGGCGAGGCGGTCGGCGACGGTTTGCATGAGGAGCACGTCGTAATCGCTGCCGCCCTGTTCTGCCTTGAGCTTTTCAAGGCGCTTGACGAATGTTTCGCTCATGGTCACGGCGAATGCACCCACGATATCGCGGAAGACATCCTTACCGGCGGGAGCGGCGAAGACGCTTGCGGTATTGGCGTTGGCCGGGGCAATGTAGTCGCAGAGGGCAAGGCAGGTGCCTTCGGGGTTCTGCTGGCGTGCGGTCGAGACTTCGACGAAATCTTCGTCGGTACCTGTGCGGCCCGTGTTGAAGATGACGGATTTTTCAGTACCGGCGGCAGGGTAGAAGGCTTGAACGGCACGGAGTGCGTATTCAGGCTTTGTGAGCGACTTGATAAGTTCTTCGGCATCGGCCTTGAGCTTTTTCGCTTCTTCTTCGTCGGGCTTGATTTTCCAGGTGAAGAAGAAGTATTCCCAGCTGATGAGCGGAATAATCTTTTCGATTGGAATCGGCGGGAGCTTGCTTTCGCCCATGAACGGCGGCTCTCCCGGCTGGTACTTGCTCCAGTCGCATTTGTAGCGGCGTTCTTCCGGGGTGGATGTAGCTGCGGCCATGGCGTTGGCGGCTTCGGTCTTGATGCCGTTTTGCTTGTCACGGATGCGCTGCTGCTCTTCGCGGTTTTCTTGAATCGTTTGTTCGCGTGTGGCGGGGTCGAGCAGCTTTTGTGCAAGGCCCGGATTGCTGGCGGCGTCGCGCACATGGAATACGGGACCGTCATAGCACGGAGCGATTTTTACGGCGGTATGTGTGGGCGAGGTGGTGGCGCCACCGACGATAATCGGGATGCGCTGACCTGCTTCTTGCATGGCCTTTGCGACGGTACACATTTCTTCGAGCGATGGCGTAATGAGGCCGGAAAGGCTCAAAATGTCTGCTTTGTTTTCAATGGCGGCCTTGACGATGACATCTTCGGGAACCATCACGCCGAGGTCCACCATGTCGTAGCCGTTACAGGCCATAATTACGGAAACGATGTTCTTGCCAATGTCATGCACGTCGCCCTTGACGGTGGCAATGACGATTTTGCCACGGCTGGCGGCGTTCGCGTCTTTACCGGCTTCGATGTAGGGCTGCAAGATTTCTACGGCCTTCTTCATGGTACGTGCGGTCTTCACGACTTGCGGGAGGAACATCTTGCCTTCGCCGAAGAGGCGGCCGACTTCGTTCATGCCGTCCATCAGCGGACCGGAAATGATGCCGACCGGGCTATCGCCGCGGTTAATGAGTTCCATCAAGTCGGGCTGCAATGTTGTTGAAGTTCCTTTGAGGAGTGCTTCTTGCAAACGTTCTTCGGGCGTGGTGGGCTTGGCTTCGGCGGCCTTTTCGTTATTGTCGGAGGAGCTGCTTGCGCCTGTACTCATCGCGAAAATAGCTTTGGGGTCGTACTTGGCGCCGGTTTCCTTGGCCTTGGCCTGGGCAGCGGTCATGCGGCTTGCAATTTCGATCAAGGCTTCGCTGGCATCCGGTTCCGTGTTGAAGATGACTTCGGTAATGGCCATGCGGAGTTCAAGCGGAATTGTCTTGTATTCAATGATTGCGCTTGGGTTCATAATGGCCATGCCCATGCCGTTCGGGATGGCGTAATGCAGGAACGTTGTGTGCATCGCTTCGCGCAAGTAGTTGTTGCCGCGGAATGCAAATGAAAGGTTCGAAAGCCCGCCCGAAATGCGGACGCCGGGGAGGTTGTCCATAATCCAGCGGACGGCGCGGATAAAGTCGATGGCGTAGGCGTTGTGTTCGGCCATGCCGGTAGCGACTGTCAACACGTTCGGGTCGTAAATGATGTCGGACGGATCAAAGTGAAGCTGCTTCACCATGATGTCGTAGGCGCGGGATGCAATTTGTACGCGGCGCTCGTAGTTCGTGGCCTGACCTTCTTCGTCGAAGAGCATCACGATGACGGCGGCACCCAGGCGTTTGACAACAAGCGCGTGTTCGATGAACGCTTCTTCACCCATCTTCAGGGAGATGGAGTTCACGATGCTCTTGCCCTGGATGCACTTGAGGCCTTCTTCGATGACTTCGAAGCGGGAGCTGTCGACCATGATGGGAACGCGGCTTACGGCCGGGTCCGAAGCGATGAGGTTCAAGAACGTACGCATTTCGGCGGTGGCGTCGAGGAGGCCATCGTCCATGTTGACGTCGATGACGTCGGCGCCGTCTTCGACTTGCTTACGGGCAATGTCGAGGGCTTCGTCGTAATTTTTTTCGTTGATGAGGCGGAGGAACTTTTTGGAACCGGCCACGTTGCAGCGTTCACCGACTTTTGCGAAGTCCTCGGCGTTGCAGCTGTCGGCGCCATTGCTGGGGCGCACCTGGTCTTTGAACAACGGTTCCAAACCGGCGAGGCGGAGACGCGGACAAGTTACGTACTTGGGCGCGGGTTCGCGGCGCTTGTAGTCGGCCGGGAGTTCGTCCAGCATTTTACGCATGGCGGCGATGTGTTCCGGTGTCGTACCGCAGCAGCCACCAATCATATTCACGAGCTTGTCGTCCAGATAAACGCGCATCAAGCGGACCATATCTTCGGGCGTGTCGTCGTAACCGCCGAACTGGTTCGGAAGGCCGGCGTTCGGGTGGCAACTGAGATAGCACGGAGCGACAACGCCCATACGGCGGAGGTACGGCACCATGCCGTCAGCACCGAGACCGCAGTTTAAGCCGATGGAAAGCGGGTGCATGTGCATCACGCTCACGGCAAAAGCTTCGACCGTCTGGCCCGAAAGCGTACGGCCAGAGGCGTCACTTACGGTCATCGAAAGCATGACTTCGATTGGCTTGATGTCGGCTTCGGCAGTGCCCGCCGCTTTGGCGGCTTCAATGCGTGCATCGTTTGCCTTGCTGTAGGCGCTGAGGGCGGCCTTTGCGTTCAATGTGTCGAAAATCGTTTCGATGAGAATGGCGTCGACGCCTTCTTCCATCAAGACGGTGATTTGTTCCAAATACGCATCTTCAAGTTCGTCGAAAGTGATGGCGCGGCTGGCGGGATCGTTCACGTCGTCGCTCATCGAAAGCATCTTGCTTGTCGGGCCGACATCGCCCAAGATGTAGACTTGGCGACCGTACTTCTTGAAACCTTCTTCGGCAGCTTGCTTTGCAATCTTCACGGAAGCGCGGTTCATCTCGGCAATGCGATGTTCCTGATGGTATTCGTGCTGGCTCACGCGTTGGCTCGAGAATGTGTTCGTGGTGAGGCAATCGACGCCTGCATCCACGTAACGACGCTGGATGTCGAGAATGATCTCGGGCTTTTCGATGGAAAGCATATCGTTGTTGGCGCCCTTGATCCCGTAAGTCTGGATAACAGAGCCCATGCCGCCATCGAGCAGCATCATCTTTGATTCGAACGCTTCGCGAAGAGTCATTTTAAATTCCGTATTTTATGCGTATATTTGGTTTTATGCATAAAAGATAGAAAATGCCCGGCCTGTTGTCACGTGCGATGAACCCATAATACCCTAAATTACATATTCCTAGTAAGGCTGTGGGAAAATTGACGAGAAAACGTGTTTCCTAACCATTATCCTTATTAATCAGGTTCACCACCACCTTGACCATCATGTCCTTTTCTTCGGGTCGGCTTTCGGCTATCATCAATGTTATTGCAACGAGGGTATTGTCCGCAATGCGTTTGGATCCGTCCTTGTTGTAGAGGATCCCGTTATTCTCCATGAACCAAAGGAATAGCGTCGCTGCAATGCGCTTGTTGCCGTCGCTAAAAGAATGGTTCTTGATTATCAGGTAAAGTAGTGTTGCTGCTTTTTCTTCCACAGAGGGGTATAAATCTATTCCATCAAAGGTCTGGTAAATTTGTCCGATGCTACTTTTGAAAGATTGGTCCTTTTCGTGTCCAAACAGTGAACTGCTTCCAAATTTTTTCTTCAGGCTCCGAATGGCTTCCATTGCGTTTTCGTAGGTAGCCCTGAAACGAGCGTGTTTCGTTACTTTGCGGATTCCCAATTTTTGGTAATCGTAATCATCAAGAGTCTCAAGGGCGTATGTATAGTCAGAGACTACTTGAACCAAAGAGGTCGCCTCGTCGGATGTCAATTTTTCCTGTGTCCTAGCTGTACGACCGACCAGTTTCACTAGTTTGCTTAGCTCGTTGTACTTTAAGGCGGCTACTTTGTTGTTAATGGCAAAACCTTTAACTAGGTAATCCTTCAAAACCTTGTTTGCCCACTGGCGAAACAGCACACCGCGTTTACTTTTTACGCGGTAACCGACGGAGATAATGACATCAAGATTGTACATTACGAGGGCTTGAACCTGAGTTTTCCCTTCTATGGCGCCGTGTTGAGTGGTATGTGTAAAATTTGCACATACCAGTTCGCGTTCTAATTCGCCTTCTTTAAAGATGTTTTGAATATGGCGACCTATTACGGTTCTATCTTTTTGAAAAAGATTCGCCATTTGTGATTGAGTCAGCCAAACAGTCTCGTTTTCCATGCGGACGTCAATCTGCGTTTTGCCATCACTGGTTTGGTAGATGATTATTTGGTCATTTTTGGAAATCTTATTTGACGTAATAGACTTCATACAGCCTCCATATGATCACATTTGTGACCGGTTGATGTTAGAGGCGTCCCCTTATTCCGAAATTTCAGAATAAAAAAAACGCACTAAGCCGAGAGCAGCGAAAATAAGCTTGCTTATTTTCATTGCCGAGGCGAATGCGTTAGCGTTCTAAAAACGCAAAACGCGGTTCTCCATTTGACGGAGAACCACGTGCAGCATTAATGTACCTAATACCTAAAATATTGGCAAGGGACCTAAGTAAATTTTACAATCAGTAGAGTTTGTTTGAGTTCAAATAGAAAATGTTGCTTTTAAATAATTTGGTAAAATTGCTATACATCTCCAAAAAATTACAGTGAAATGAGGTGCAGGCAAACTTATAACTTCTTAATTAGTATAGATTTGCACTCATGAATATTGTCATTTATGCGCTTTTTGCTCTCTCTGGTTTTGCAGGTCTCATTTACGAGGGATCGTGGGCCAGGTATCTTAAACTTTTCCTCGGACATTCGAGTTACGGCCAGGTACTCACGCTCTGCATTTATATGGGCGGGCTTGCGATCGGCAGTTTTGTCGCAGGCAAGCTTGTGGAGCGAGTGAAACGTCCGTTGCTCGGGTATGCGGCGGTAGAGCTTGGTATTGGTGTCGGCGGAATCATTTACCATCCGTTGTATATTTTGCTGACGGACTATTTTTACGATTCCAGTTATGTGGCGTCCTTGGGTTCGCGCGGGGCGGAAATTGTAAAGGTCATTTTGGCGACGGGTTCGACGCTCCCGATTGCGATTGCGGTGGGTATGACGTTCCCGTTCATTGCGGCGGGCCTTATGCGAAAGAGCGGTGCCGAAGTTTCGCTCCCGATGCTCTACTTTACGAATAGCCTTGGCAGTGCCATCGGTATCTTGTTCACTAGCTACTTCCTGATTCCGGAATTGGGCAACCATGCGACGCTTTGCGTGGCGGCTTCGATCAACTTCTTGCTGGCGACGGCGTTCTGCTTTATCGGTTATATGACGCCTTCGAATTACGACGAAACCGAAGCGGATGCGGTGCCGAAGGAAGAACTCAACGAAGACTATGCGGCGGAACACAAGCTTGCGATGCCTCCGAAGAATATGTGGTTCTGGATTGCGGCGATTACGGGCTTTACTTCGTTTGTCTATGAAATCGTGTGGATCCGTTTGCTCTCGCTGTTGATGGGGTCTTCGAGCCATAGCTTTGACCAGATGCTCTCGGCGTTCATTTTAGGCCTTGCGATTGGCAGTGCCGTGAGCGGAAAGCTGTTGAAGAAGGATTCGCTTGTGGTGCTTTCGCTCGCTCAGATTTTTATGGGTTTCTTTGCGCTTTGCACTCTCTATTTTTACAGGCCGTTCTGGGAAGGCATGAATGCTGCGAACCAGATTTTCAATACGACGAATGACGGTTATGTTTGCTGGAGCCTTTTCAAGTATGCGCTCTCCATTTTGTGGATGGTGCCGACGAGCTTCTTTGCGGGGATGACGCTTCCGCTGATCACGTTGATTTTGACGCGTGCGTTCAAGAGCGAAGCCCCGATTGGCAAGGTTTATGGCTGGAATACGGTGGGTTCTATTTTGGGCTCGGCCGGCGGCGGATTGATTTTGCTTCCGCTCTTGCAGCTCAAGGGCTCTCTCGTGGCGGCTGCCGTGATGGATTTTGTGATTGGCTTTATCTTGCTTGTTGTCTATCGCAAAAAGTTCCGCTACAGTGTGGCGTTCTATGTGATTGCCGTGATTATGGTGTTCCCGTCCATCTTTGTGAACTTTGATCCGCATATGATTACATCGGGGGCATTCCGCGCTTACAAGAATTTGCATCCAGACGAAAAGATTGTGGTGCGTGACGGTAAGACGGCGACGATCAGCTTCCACGAATCCGATGTGCATTATTACGTGAAGACGAACGGCAAGGCCGATGCGAGTATGAGCAAGAATCGTGAACGCCCGATTGAAGGCGACGAACTCACTCAGGCGGCGACTGCGTTTATGCCGATGGCTGTAAAGGACAAGCCTTACGATGCAGCGATGGTCGGCTTTGGTAGCGGTATGGGTGCGCATTACTTGCTCGCAGATCCGCTGGTGCGCGACTTTGACTGTGTGGAAATTGAAGAAGAAATGATGAATCTCGCTCGCGGATTCTATCCGTGGAACGCTCGTGGTTACGATGACCCGCGCATCCACATTTTCATTGACGATGCGCAGACGTTCTTCCTCACGAACCGCCGCAAGTACGACTTGATGATTAGCGTGCCGAGCAACCCGTGGGTGAGCGGTGTGGCCAGCTTGTTCAGTCATGAGTTCTATTCCAAGATGCGCCGCTATATGAAGCCGGGTGGACTTTGGGTGCAGTGGATCCAGACGTACGAATTCAATGACTTGCTGTTCCTCAACATCTTGAAGGCTCTTGATGTGACGTTCCCGTACGTGAGCTTGTACAAGGCTCCCGAGGAGCCGGACATTATCATTATCGCAAGTGACGAACCGGTGATGCAGAAGGCCATTGGACGCTTCAGCACGGATTCAACGCTCGTGAAGGAATTCAAGCGCATCCATCGTGAGCCGGATTTCTTTGGCGAACAGAATTTCTTGTTCACGTCGAAGATGATTTCGTCGTTGTTGGATGGCGTGGAGCCGAACAGTACCTTTATCCCGATGGTCGATAACAAGGCCGAAGAGGCTCGCTTTGTGCATTCGAACGCACGCATTGTGCAGGTGTTCGACAGCTGCGAAATTTGCTGGCCGGAATATTTGGACTCGGCTGATTATGCGCTGCGCCGCCCGATGAAGGTACAGTCGATGCTCAAGGCGGGTACGGACAAGTATCGCGAACGTGCGCTATTGGCGTATATTGGAGATGTGGAAAGACGCAAGAAAGCGTCGGATGCTGTTGGAGGCCTTTATATTGGCGGTGATGTCAACGATTCCTTGGGGAAAAAATGCATTGGGCAGGTTCAGGATTGGCTGAAGTATGCGGATTCCACATATCATCCTGAAATTTCGGCAGATTGTGAAGATCGCTTGAAGTGGAAGGTCTCCGAATCTTCTCCGGAGTGGAAGAAGTTCCGTGAAGAATATGTGGAATGGATGCGTGGCGTGCCGATGGAAGCTCGCGACACGAATACGGTTTACGGTAAGGTTCGCGACCTTGTGAATGCAGGCGTGCTGCCGGAATCGTTCGTGGATGAGTTCAACATCATGGAAGCTGCCCGAATGAAAAATTACAGCCTTGCGGCGCTCTTCGTGGCCAATTTCTATGAAAAGTACGAAGTTGCCGCGATGGATGAATTCTTCTTGCGCAATGCGATCTTGATTGCGTTTATGGCGCACAACCCGACGCTCGCTGACGTGCTTTACAAGGAGGCTATCAAGTCGCATGAAGACTTTGCCCCGATCGAGAAGCTCCTGATTATGAAGGAAATCCCGAGAATCCGCGTAAACTAGGTCGCGCATTTCGAGGATGATTAGAATGTGTAAGGTGATCCCGGCACGATGGCCGGGATGACAATGCCATAGGTGCCACGTAAGGTGATCCCGTCCCGGAATAAAAGCAACCAAGGCGAACGCTGCGAAAATGCTAGCATTTTCATAGCTGAGCCGAAGGGCTTTGCACTTGTACAAATCCGGGATGACAAAAAGGCCGGGATGACAGGCTAGGATGACTGCTCGAAAATGAAGGATGTAAAAAAGGAAGCGTTTGACGCTTCCTTTTTGATTTGCTTGTAGCGATAGTTGCCTAAGCTTATAACTTGATGCCTAACGGCCTTTTGTTTAGAACAGGAACGAAATGCCGAGGTTCGTGTAGAGCGTGAGCAACGTGGCCTTGTCAAACGGTTGCTTTACGGTCAAGCCCTGGTTCAAAAGGTTGGTGATGCTTTGGGCGATGCGGAGGTTGACGTGGATGTTTCTCGTCAGCATGTAGCCGCCTTCGATGGCAAGCCCAACTTCCATGTTTGTCGTGGCGATTTCCGTTGTCGGCTTTAAGCCGATGTTGCCCGGGTCGGCGATGACGCCTGATTTGGGTTCGGAACCGTATTCGGCACTGCCCATCAGCTTGAGTCCGAGATGGAGGCCGGCTGCGGCGAAAAAGTCGTACTGATCAAATGTGTAGCGGAACATAATCGGTAGCTCGAACAGCATGATGTTGATCTTTGCCTTGTTCGTGTAGGCGTCCATGTTCTTTTCGTAATTGTACTGGCGGTAGTTGAAGGTCAGTTCTGGCACAAGGCTAAAATTCTTCGAGAACATCGAAATCTTGATGATGAGACCTGCACCGGCGTTCCAGCCAGCACCCCAGCCGTCGGAATGGGATCCGAGGAACGTGTTGAAGCCGCCTTGCACGCGTGCGCCGACAAAGACGGACTGCGAAAAGCCTTCCTTGCGCTGCCTGCTGATTTCGGATCTCGAGGTCGTCTGGGTCTTGTATCTCGCGTATGCGTTTGCATAGTCTTCGTCGTTTGCGAATTCGCTATCGTTTGTTCCGTCGTAAGACCCGCTGCTGGAAGTGGCTGCGGGGGTGGAGTCGACTGATACCCATTCGTCATCGTCGGAACTGGATTGTGCGAATGCGGTCGAGGTGATCGCTAAAATCAAAGACGCGAATATGCAAGATTTTCTTAAGAGCATGGCGAAATAATAACAAAACAAGGAGGGGTTATTGCCCTAAAAATATTTTAATGAGGGAGAAATGAAAAGAAAAAAATGTTTACAGAAGGGGCCCGGTGCGTAGCCCCCTGTCCTGTCGGAAAATTGGGAACCTTTGTTCCAAATTGAAGTATCCGCTTTTTGGTCTATGTAAACTTTACTTTGTAGTTTGAAAAATGGACGGAGTTCGTCCAAATAAATAAGGAGGTATATCATGAAAACCGTAAAAATAATGGCGTTTGCCGCCCTCGCTTTTATGGTTTCTGCATCATTTGGGGCTGAGCTTGTTAAGTCCAAACGTGGTGACATCGAAGTCACGTCCGAAAAGGATGGTGGCAAGGTGATTTGCACGGCAGGCTTTAACGACGAGCTTACAATCGTGAAGAAATCTGACACTGCGGTTCTGGTCAAAGGAAGTTGCGGAAGAGGTTGGGTGGCAAAATCTAAGATCGAGTATGTTGCCGAAGGTCCTGGCGACAATTCCTTTGTCTTGGATAGTGTCGGTATTTGGGCTCCGGCGGATAATCCCATACTTGGATCGGTTCTCTACGACAATGTAGCGGATTTCGAAGGAGTGGATATCAACCGTGATTTCAAGGAATACCTGGCTTACACCATGGACCGTGAACAACTGGAGATTAAAAACGGCGAAAACTAGCAGTGTAGATTAATGATAATGGCTCTGGATGGATTCCTTCCAGGGCTTCTTTGTTTTATGGATTCTTCTTTTTGTTTTAAGTTTTGAATTTTTCTTTAATTGAATTTTAAAATTGCTGAAATTTGTTCAAAAAAGCCATTTTTGTTTTTGAAAAAGTGTTGCGTTGCTCGCCCCGGTTTTTTATTTTATTGTTATGAAACCCGTCAATGAATGTCTCTCGTTTTTGTTACATAAAAGTTATATGTGTTTTTGGATGAGTTATTCTAAAGTATTTTATTATAAATTTAATTTATTGAAATAAATATTGGAGATATACTCATGTTAGGTGGAAATCATTTTTTCGCGATTGCAGCAATGGCTGCAATCTCTATGGTGTCGTTCACGGCTTGCGGTGACGATGTCGTAAATATTCCCAGCCCTTCGACCGATCCGGTTGCGGGTGAGCCTTTGACGGATCCGGTTGCAGGTGAACCTTCGGCGGATTCGGTTTCGGCAAAAGAGCCTTCAGCTGAGGAAAAAGTAAAAGATGTTACTGGAAAATGTCCGGAAAAACCCGAATTAGGTGATATATGTGAAATGGGATCATCTTGTATTCAAAATAAATATTCCTGTACTCCCTTTGATAATAGGGATGTTTATACATCATTGGGTTGGATTTCTTTACCCACTTTTTATGGACTCGCCCCAACGAAAAATAAGTTAAATCCTTTAACTAAATTTTTAACATTAGTTCTTGATTCCGATACGGACCATCCAAAATACAAGTTTGCTCGTTATGTTTCTAATGGAGTTTGTAATGACTTGACGGGTGAAGGTTGTATAGAAGAATGGGGCTGGGATGGTTGTGATGTTGGCAATGGCGAAAATTGTGTAGAAATTTTCCGCATTTACATAAAATCTAATGGCGAGTTCGATGAAAATAGTTCGTACTTTTCGCCAGAGCAAAAGGCTGACAAGTTAAAGGAAATACCTATAACGGAGACGTGCGATGCGGCTAGTGGTGGTAAGCTTGCTACTGTCGTAGACTCACTTGTTTTCCCGAATGGTCAACTGTTCAAACAGGAGTTGCAGTACCAATGTGATTCTGAGAGTGAAAAATGGTGTGGGGTAAATCAAGATGAGAGTGTATGCGGAAAACCAGATGCGAAGGTTGGCGATGTTTGTCCAATTACATATAGCGGACATGTCTCTATGGGTGGCCCCTATCGCTTGATTTGCTATGTCTATACAGGAAATGGTTGGGTAGAAAAGGGCTCTGACGATTGGTATGCTCTTGGACAAAAAAGTTCTTGCGAAGAAATTTTGAATGCTCCTAAGATTGAAGCAAAATGCTCTTCGGATGATATGCAAAAAAAAACGGTAGATGGTGTGACTTATAGTTACTACTGCGAAAGAGGCGAGTGGCTTGTATGGGATGTTCAACGCCTTGAATATGCGGCCCCTGATGGAAGGCCTGTCGATTCGCTGGTAACTACAGAATAGTTTGTTTAAAAAATAAAGGAGGAATTCCTATGTTTGAAAGGAAAGGTATCAGACTTCATTTTCCCACGGTAGCGGCTTTGGCTGCTTTCTCGATGGTGTCTCTCACGGCTTGCATTGGTGAAGATGTTGCTTCGCCTTCGGACGAATCAGTGGTTCCATCTGGAACATCTAGTGATTCCGTGCAAGTTAATATTGATGGAGGCGTTTATTCCTTCCCGGCTTGTAATGCGGAGCGCGAAGGATCTGTCGAAAAAATCTTTGTTGGAAATCCGAAGTATGGCTATGAACGAAGCTTCAAGTGTGAACAAGGCTCTTGGAACGCAAAAAGTGCAATCGATATTGAGTGTAATCAAGTCGATGCGAAAATTGGCGATATATGCTCAATAGATTATGCCGGATATCTCCCATTGGGAGGCCCGATTCGTTTGAGCTGCTATGTCTATACTGAAAATGGTTGGACGTATAAGGGCTATGACGACTGGTATGATCCTGCATATGCTGGTACTTGTGAAGAACTCCTGAATGCGCCTAACCTCGAAATGGAATGTACTGATGGCGAAAGTGCTGAACGAACGGTCGATGATAAGATATATCATTATTCCTGTTCTTCGGGCGAGTGGCAAATACATGATGTTGAACACCCTGTAATTGCAGACCCTGCCGAAGGGCCGGCGTATTCGGATGCAACGGCTGAATAGTTTGTTTAAAAAATAAAGGAGGAATTCCTGTGTTTGAAAGGAAAGGTATCAGACTTTATTTTCCTGTGATTGCGGCTTTGGCGGCTTTCTCCATAATGTCGTTCACGGCTTGCGGTGACGATGTCGTATATACTCCTAGTCCTTCGACCGAGCCGGTTTCGACAAAAGAGCCTTCTGAACCACGGAATTGTGATGATGAGGGATTGACTGTTGGCTCGATTTGCGTAGAGAAAGTTGGCAATCCGGCGTGTCGCTACAGAATTTCGTGTGGTACCGGAACCATCTTGAAAGAGTTTGTTTATATGGGTGATGGCGTCTTGGAGGATTTTTATACCATTGCGAATAAAACCGCATGTACACCTGAAAATGAGGGTGCTAAGCAGAAACTTGCTTATGGAGACGAGTCATATAAGAAAACTCAATATTATAGGTGTACATGTTATTGGCCCTCGCATGATGCTCCCGTTTATGATTGGCTTAAAATTGATGAAGTTGCATATAATTGTGCGATAAAGTTTTCTAATGGTGGTTTTGTAAGCGCGGCTCCTGCTGGGGAAATATGCTCGTTCGAATCGTCTGAAGGAATGCAGAATTATTTAAGTGTATCAGGTGGAGGGAAGAATTCTTGGCTTAAGTTTGAACCGAATTCTGAATTAGGCCCATGCCCGAATGAATATATATTTGGTCGCTTTTTCAGTAAATCAGGTGAAAATGTTTATAAGTGTTATTTAGGAGAATGGGCTTTGGCTGAGGGATTGATTCCGCAGCAGTATTTGGATCCTAGAAAAGACAATTTAACTGACGAAGAATATGATGTCTTGGAATTGCCCCAAAATGCTTCG
>JBGVAT010000145.1:0-21501 GCA_045224895.1 Fibrobacter sp. | reverse complement strand
CAATGGTTGATTCCGAAGTTCTTGAACAAGATGACTACGAGGTGAAAATCGGTTCGTTTAACGGGCCGATGGATTTGCTTGTCTATCTCGTTCAAAAAAAGGAAATGACGCTGGACCAGATTCCCATTGCAGAAATCGCAGACGACTTTCTCAAGTGGGTGAACGAGTATTCCGAAACAGACCTTTCCAAGGCGGGCGACTTCTTGTTCATGGCGAGCCGCTTGATGGCGCTCAAGGTGCAGGAGTTGCTCCCGGCCGAAGAACGCGATCCGGAGATGGAAGAGGAATACAACGAAGACCGCGAAAAGCTCATGAAAGAAATGTTGGAATACCAGCGTTTCAAGCAGGTGGCAAGCGGTCTCCAGGAAATGGAAGCGAAGAACTTCGGAACGTATTCCCGTGGGCGACTCGAAAAGACGCAGAGTGACGACGACACGCTCGCCGACGCCAACATCTGGCAGCTTTTCCGCGCTTACCAAAAAAGCTTAAAGACCAAGATTTCCGAGACGATCCACCATATTGAATTGGACTACGTGACCATTCAGGACCGTCAGCAGGCCATCAACAATTACCTGAACGTGCATGGACGTGCGCTTTTTGAAGACTTGCTCGACAACGATTCGCACCCGATTGTCGCAGCGGTAACGTTCATGGCTATGCTCGAAATGATCAAGACGGACGATATCGTTTTCCGTCAGAGCGAACTTTTTGGTCCGATCTGGATTTACCGCAAGAAGAACAATCCCGAGTTCGCCGACGAAATGGCGCACGAGACTGTGTTCTTCAGCAAGGATCCCGAAGTCAAGTCGGGCCTTGTGGATACCATCCGCAGCCAGGCGATCGCACGTTCCAAGGAAAAGAGCGTGGGCGACCTTGCCGCGACGATGCGCGAAGCCGTGCTTTGGACGGAACGTGGCAGGAACGTCACCGAAGAAGACCTCAATGCGATGTTGGAAGGTCGCGAAGATATCTCCGAAGTGCAGGACAATCCGTTTGCCGACATGATTGCGGAAGCGGACGCAGCCGAAGGCGCACAGCAGGTTGCAAGCGCACCCGCAGGGGATGCACAGTCCGCAGCTCCGGAAAATGCTGAAACAGCAGTTGCCGAAAACGCAGAAGCCACGCCGAGTCAAGATTCCGCGCCAGCAAACGACAACGCTTCGGCTCCGGTCGAAAATGCTGAAACTATTCCGGCTCAAGACTCCGTGCAGTCAACAGAAGCATCCGCCAGCGAAGACGCCACAACTTCGAACCAAGATTCCGCGCAGTCCGCAATTTTGGAAAGCGCGGACATTCCGACGTTCGAATCGTCAAGCATCGCAGACGAAGCCCCGGTGCTTAGCAAGAGTTCGATTCCTGAATTCGGCGACAATGACGATGACGATTCCGAAGAACGCGCCCACACATTTGAGCCGGTGGACGAGCCTGCCGAAAGTTCGTTCCAAGGATTGAACGAACAGGCTGTCCAGCAGATGAGTGACGAAGAGTTTGCCGCCTTCATGCAGAAGGCCCAGGCTTTCTACAACAACGCAAGCTCCACGCAGTCTAGCGACGCGCAATCGGCTACCAACTTCACGCAGTCCACCGCAACATCCGCGAATTCTCGCAGCACTAGTTCTTACGATTCGTACAAGTCCAACGATTCTTACAGCAGCTCCAGCAAGAGCGCTTGGGACGAACCCACTCCGGCGCCAGTTCAAAAAGAAGAACCGGAAGAAGACCGCTATTCCTCTTACAGTTTCGGCAACGAAATGACGGACGAGGAATACATCGCCTACTTGAACCGCAGCGCCCGCGCAAGCCGCAAGGAAGAATCGAAGCCCGCAGCATCCACATCAAGCGCTGCTCCCGAGAAGCCCAAGAAAAAGTCCTTCATGCCCGAAGATGACGAAGGCGGAATGACGGACGAAGAATACCAGGCTTACCTCGCCGAACATGGCGACGACGATGAAGACGAAGAAGGCCCCGTAGTCTACGGAGCCGACAAAGATTAATTTTCATTGATGGACTAAAGCGATTTTTTCACGCTCCAGCTTTCCATCACCGTTTTTCCATTGACAACTTCGCGATAGTCAAAAACCTCAAATTTGCGATTCTTATAAAACGCAAGATTTTTCTCTGAATTTGTGAACAACGTCAGTTGCTCACCTCCATGTTCACGAATGTATTCTTCCATGAAGGCAACAAGCTGTGTACCAACGCCCTTTCCTTGAAATGGCGGGTCCACCGTCAACGAACTGCAATACCAAATGTTTTCGCCATTGTGCTGATAATCGTGGCACGGTTTCCCTGCAGATTCATCCATATCAATCCAGGCGAACACACGTTTTATACCGGCGTTAAAAAAGACCTTCCACCAGCCATGAAGCAGAAACTGAATATCCGAAGGTCTCTTGTAATTTGGATCTTCAAGAACCGCCAAGCCCACGATTTTCCCGTCAACTTTAACCGTCAAGAAATGAGACTTATGCATAATCGCTTGCCACGTTCCGTACAAAACGGACCGTATCACCTTGCGCCTCACGTCTAAATCCGGGAAAGAATTTAAAAAGTACTCATAATACTCATAGGCCCTAAACGAAAGCTCCACTGCCTCGCTTAGTTCTTCACGTTTCAGCACGCCAAATTCGAATCCCATTACACAACTCCGTTCTATTTATATAAAATAGAAACAATTGCCGAAGTTGCGAATTTCGATAAAAAATATGTGCAAAAATATTGAGACTACTTTATCCAAACAGTTTGGCTATGTACGGGAAAGCTTCATCCGGCAAACGGAAATGCTTTGCAATATAGAACATATAAGGAATCTTGACCCCCGCAAAAGGCCAAACTCGCTTTGTGGCCTCGGCTAATTTTTGCGGGTCCGTCGTTTCCATATAAGCCGGGAAGAAAATGTTCCAATGAGCCAAAAGATCTTCTTTTTTCATATGGAAAACAAGATCAGCCTTTTGCTCATCCATTCTATTCGTCATACTCCACAACATCCCCAAATCCCAACCAGGATCACCGTAACCGAAATCGCCCATATCAATCCAAAGCGTACGCTTTCCATCGGTAATGACATTGCTGATTTGCAAGTCGCCATGAAGGCAAGTCGGGGTGTCAGGAACGGTATCGATAAACGCCAAAGCTTTTTGCTTGTAAAAATCAGGCACAACATCCTTTTCGAGATAAAAACGGCGGAACTTTTCCTTTGTCGACACAAGCCTCGTCGTATCCGCTTTCGTCGAGTGCAATTTCTTGGCCATCTCAGCAAATGTCAAAGAAAGTTCCTGCAAGCGTTCCGGTTCCTGCGAAATGATTCTCGAAAACGAGCGCTTATCCCTGATAAGTTCATATTCGGCACCAAAGCGTTCGCCATCCGTTATCAAGCGAATTGGTTTTGGCGTCGGAATACCCAAATCAAAAGCAGTGCAAGATGTCAAGAAATCTTTTTTAGCACAGTCCGCTTCGAATCCGGGATGATAAAGTTTCGCGATCGTATCACGAGTCTTGTGCGTGTACGAGATTGCTGTTGCTCCTTCCCCCGTCGCTACATAATCATCCAAATTGATTTTTTCGACTTTTTCATCCATAATTTTTGCTCCCCAGAAAAAGTTTTCTCTTTATAAAGATATCACTTTTTCGGCAAAAAAGAACAAAAAAGCCCCGCCGAAGCGAGACATAAAAATAGGTGATCCCGGAACGGAGTCCGGGATGACAATCAGGGGTGACAAATCGTTGGTTAATCGTCGTTGCGTCCACCCAAAAGGCCAGCGCGGAAAGCCCAGTAGAGCAACTGCAAGATGGAAGAAATTGCAGCGGCAACATACGTGAGGCCAGCGGCAAAAAGCACACCCGAGACGGTATTGTATTCACGCCCCTGGGCGACAACTTCCATACGGGCAAGAGCCTTCTTGGCACGGGAAGATGCATCGAATTCCACAGGCACGGTCACCAACGAGAAAAGCGTGGCAACGCCAAAGAGGATGACGCCCACAATGGCAAGAGACTGTCCCATCGCCTTGCCAAGGCTCATCAGCATAATGCCGATAATCACAAGCCACGGACCGAGATTGGAACCGATGTTTGCGGCAGGCACGATGGCCGAACGGAGCCACAGCGGAAAATACCCTTCGGCATGCTGGATGGCGTGACCGACTTCGTGAGCGGCAACGCCAGCGGCGCTAGCATTGCGGCCATGGTATACTTCGGGCGACAAGTTGAGTGTCTTGTTCAGCGGATTGTAATGATCCGACAAGAAGCCCTGATGCTGCAGAACCTTCACGTCGGTAATGCCAGCTTCCATAAGGATGGCCTTTGCGACATCGGCGCCCGTGAGGCCGCTAGAAATATTGACTTTCTGGCCAGCGGCAAAACGCGTCTTGACCAACAGAGAAACCGCGCCCGAAAGGACGAGCGTGATCAAAAGAATACCCATGTATAAAGGATCGAACATCATAGTTTTAATAATCAGTGGTTAGTGGTTAGTTGAACTTTTTTTTCACTATCCAATTTACAAAAAGAATGGCGAAAGCGACTGTGACTTCGTCACTCTTTTTTGCATATCGTCGGCTGATTTTACATGTCGCCCGTTTTAAAGGAGCTCTTGTCGCGCAAGTGCGTCAAAATCAACGCCAAGATCAAGTAGAACACCGACTGTAACGCAAGCAGATAAAGCTTTGGAGCCACGTCGTAAATATCGGCGCCCATCTGTTCGATCGAAAGCCATGCAGGCACGGCAAACGTACTCGGCAAGATATACGAAAGCCACACCATCCACTTGGGCATCAAGTAGGTCGGCCAGCTAAAGTTCGCAAGGAACAAGATAGGAATGGAAAGGTTCAGGAACAGCTGCATGCTGGATTCGCGATGCAAGAACACCTGAGAAAGGCACATACCAAAGTTGATGACCGACGTCAAGAAGACAATCGCAAAGACCATCATCGGCAAGAGTTCGCCACGACGCGGGAAGTCAAAGATATTGTAAATGACAAAATGATAGAACAGGATAAAGCAGCAGTAATGGAGGAAATACGCCAAGGCACGTCCAAAATAGCGGTACGGCATATCCTCGTTCTCGACACTCGAATAACGGGAATCCTTGCGGAATCTGCGATGACCACGGGCACCGCCCATAATGCAAATACCGATAACGAGCGACTGTTGCAAAATGACCACGAGCACACTCGGAACAACATAATTCGAGTAACTGCCCGTATTGTTGAACATCGTCTGTATCGATAGCGGCATCGGATCGCGCATTGCCATAGCCTTAGCCGAGGGCACCTTTTTACTAAGCGCAATCGCCTTCACCTTGCTGACTGCACCGAGCGTCAACGCACACGTCGAGAACGCCGTCCCGATGGAACCGTGGAGCATCACGTAGGCGCCATGCGTAAAGATGTTGAGCGTCACCGGCTTTTTGCTCAGCAGGTCTTTTTCCATATTCTCGGGAACGACCATGAATCCGAAAATTTCTTCACGGGCCATCGCCTGTTCGGCTTCGAGAATATCGTTATAGACGGACTTGAGTTCTATCTGCTGGGTCGCAGAAGCCATTCGCGTAAGTTCACGGGACTTTGCCGAATGGTCCAAGTCCACAATGGCCGCCGGGATTCGCGTGACCGTCTGGTTCATATACGGCGTCGGATAGTAGAACGCATAGAGGATGCCTGCAACGACAAGCAAAAGCACTGCCGCCGGGTCCGTCACGAACAACTTCCATTCTGTCAAAGTCACATTCAAAAGGCGATGAATCATGCTTTCACCTCCTTATTCACTTCGGGCACATCCTGAGCAATCGCCGGAGCGACCGCATCCGGTTCTGCAATAACGGGCAACTGGGATGCGCGTTTGAGGCGGTACTTCCAACGATGGACAATGGCAAAAAGCCCAAGGCCCATCCAGAACAAAGCCATCTCGGACATAAGCTTAAGCGCATGCCACGCCGATTCCATACCCACCGGACCCAAAAGCATGACCGACTGGACATAAAGCACATGCGTGAGCGGAAGGACAAAGGCAAAGCAGCGCACGGCAAAAGGCATAGCCATCACGGGGAACGTCTGGCCGGCAAACGCGAAGGCAGGGCCCGCAATAACACCGGTCACACCCGTCGCAATGCGCATCACGCCGGTCACACCCACAAACGTAAGTCCAGCACCAAGGCAGCAAAGCAACATCAGCAGCTGCGCCACAGAAACGATTACGAATTCTTCAAGACTCATCGGCATCAGCATTCGATGCGTGTAAGCATAGCAGCCCATAAATTCGAGCCAAAGGATGATGGTCATCGGGACAAACGAAGCAACCGCAAGCGTCACCCACGAGCCTTCGACATCCTTGAAAAATTCCCTCACTCGCTGGTCGCGCAACGGGAACGATGCGATGTAGACAGCCACAAGCATACCCGCCAAGTGGAACATCGCAGAGACAAGTCCAAGCGCAAGGAAGCCCTGGTAGTTGCCTTCGATGTTTCCGACCGAGTGGATTTCGGTCTTGATCGGATCATCGAATCCGGACGTGAAAAGCTTGGAACCGACATCCGTCACAACAGCACGGAGTTCCTTCATCGCGAACATATTCGTGAGGTAGTTCTGGCCGCTAGAATAAACGGGAATTACCGGCGATTCAAGGCGCAAGGCTCGACGTTCCAGGTCGTACGGAAAAACGACAAACGTCTGCAAGTCGCCACGGATAACTGCGTGTTCGCATTCACTCAGATCCAGGCAAATCATCTTGACGTCAAGCACGGGGCTTGAGCGAAGCGCCATCTCCAGTTTATCCGAAAGTTGGCTATCGTCCTGTCTTAAAATACCAATCGGGACGTGCTGCACGATTTCGGACGAGAACATCTCCAGCATAAAGACGGAGACGCCTACGGGTAGCACCGTAAGAATCATCCACAAGACAATGTTGTGGCTGAAGTAGATTTTCTTGATTGTCCACAAAAGACCTTTCAGCACGGCAAAAACCTTCTATCCAAGTTTTTTACTTGACAGCTTCGACCGGGAACAGAACGCTCATGCCCGGACGCAGATTGCGAACCTTGCTCGTCGGGCGCATACGGACTTCGAACGTCTTGAGGTCAAAGCCGGAGCTTTCCTTGGAGCTGCGCCACGTGGCGTAATCACCGACAGAAGCGATGTAGCTTACGACCATTTCGACTTCCTGGTCAAGTGCCGGGATGCGGACGTTGAATTTCTTTCCCTTGTAGACGTGCTTGAGGAAATCTTCACGGAGGTGGAACACGGCCCAGGAATCATCCAGGTCCGTCACGGCGATGATCGGCATACCGGAGCCGACCACTTCACCTTCTTCGGCAAGTTTCAAGGAAACTTCACCGGTAATCGGCGTGCGGATCTTGGTTTCTTCGAGGTAGGCGTCGACTTCGGCATTGGCACCTTTGGCCTGCATCACAAGAGCGTTTGCGGCGGCCTTGTCTTCAATACGGGCACCGGCAACAGCCTGGTTGTACTGAGCGCGGGCAGCATCGGCTGCGGACTGTGAGGCCTTCATCTGCGTTTCAGCCTCGTCACGCTTCTGGAGCGGGAGGACGCCTTCGTTATAAAGTTTCTGCACACGGTTGTAAGTGTTCTTGGCAAGCGTTGCCGCTTCCTGGGCGCGGTCAGCCATGGCCTTGAGAGCGGTAATGTCTTCGCTACGGGCACCGTTGCGGGCCTTGCTGGCCTGAGCCTTTGCAGCACCCAAGGCACCACGAGCCTGCATCTTCTTGGCCTCGATTTCGGGGCTGCTGATCACGGCAATCAAGGAATCCTTGACAACCACATCGCCTTCGTGGACGAACAACCGTTCGATACGGCCAGGCACCTTCCCTGCCACAAGCACTCGCCTAGCTTCCATCTGGCCCTGCAGGAACTGTTCACGGGGCTGCGTTGCAAACTGTTGGAGCTGGGAGATACCCAAAATAACCAACACAATCAAAGTAAGTACAACGAGAATCTTTCCTATCAACTTTAAAGCGTTCATTATTTATTCTCCGTATCTGAAGTTTTTTCAATGGGCTGCTTGGAAACTAGAACGGTCCCTGCGGTAGAGACTTCGCCAGCGGCTTCCAAGAGTCCAAGCCATGCCACCACGGCATCGTAATGCGCCTTGAGGTCAGCGACCTGCAAGCGAGAAAGTGCAAGTTCGGCATCCACGACGTCAAGGCCTGTTGCAAGACCGGCTTCGTACGCCTTGTTCTGGCTGCGCAAAGCTTCGTCGGCAAGTTCACGCGTCTTGGCAAGGCTCGAAAGCCTACCCTTTGCGTGTTCGAATTCGCGCCAACGCTTTTCGACCAAGAGCTTCAGGTTGTCCATCGTTTCTTCTTCGAGGCTACCCAACGAACGGTCCATCGCCTTTGCGGAACTCACCTTGGAGCGGGTGTCACCACCCTTGAAAATATCCCACTGCAGTTTTGCACCGAAAGCCCATTCCGGTTCCAGCAGTGTCAAATCCCTTGTATAAAGTTCCTTGTAGCCAAACAAAGCGATGGTCGGATAATAATCGGCCTTAGCAGCCTTGATGGCATCGTTGTTACGCTTGCGTTCGATACGCAGTTGACGGAGTCCCGGGTGGTGTTCGATGGCGAGCTGCTTGAATTCTTCCATCGGACGGATACCTTCCGGAGCTTCGACGGGCGTCGTCGCGGTAAGGCTTGTATCCGTGTGCAACAGGCTAGCCAAGGCCATACGGGCCAGGGACTGGTCGCGGAGGGCATCTTCGTAAGCGTTTTCGGCTTCGGCGAGAGCGACTTCGGCACGGAGGCGTTCTGTCTTGCTGATCTGGCCGCCTTCTTCGAGCTTCTTGGAACGGTTCAGATGTTCTTCAAGGTCCTTCTTGGTCGTTTCGCGCATACCGACCAGTTCTTCGCAGAGGCGGAGCGTAAAGTACTTTGTCGCGACATCCATGAGAACGGAGTTCTGCGCCATCTCGAACTCGGCCTTGCGGGCATTCACGTTCTCCTTGGCGGCATCGTAAGCCGCGGAAATCTTGAAACCGGTAAAGATGGGCCAAATTACAGTGAGGCGGGCGTTAAAGAACCAGTCGTCCTGCACCTTCATGTTAAAGTCGGCATCGTTGATCTTCTTTGTCGCATCCGAGCCATACTGTTCGGCGTTCTTCACGGCAGCATCATTAGCATCCTTGCTATTGACAACCCCCGTCCAGATGTCCGCCGACTTGGAATCCACATAGGCCTTGGCGGTCTTTTCGTCCATACCCGCGGCAACGGCTTTCGAGACGGCCTCCTGGTAAGCCTTGGAGTAGGCGCCGTTGTATGTGGAGAGATAAGCCTTGGAATAAGCAGCTGCCCCCGCAATTTCGCTCAGGGGTTGCTGGATTCGCCCGAGGTCAATCGAAATCGGGTCATTGATCTTAGTGACGCCAGCCGTAAGCGTCACCGTCGGGAGGTAACGGGCAAAAGCTTCGTCCTTGCCGCTTTCGGCAATGTTCACCTTCGCCTTTTCTGCCTTAATTTTGGAATTGTTCGCCATGGCCATGTCCAACGCTTCCTGTAACGAAAGCGATGCGGCGTAAGACGCCATGCTGCCCCATAAAATAAATGCAAGATACCGTTTCATAGCTACTTTAATAATACAAAAAGATGTCAACAGTAGCAATTGCAAAACCGCGTATATAATGCATACATCAAAAAAAGTTCCGACTAAATGTCGGAACTTTTGGCTTAAAACTCAAAATAACTAGATCCCCTCCCGCGTTTCACTTGGTCGAGGATGACCCTTTTGCAATTTTAATTACCCGGAGTCGGTGTAAGTGCCTGCCAAGCCGTGGATTCGTAACCCATCGTGGTAAAGTCCTTGCGGTTAAGGCTCTTGCCCTTACCATCAGCTTCGGTCAATCCAGTCCAGCGATCGCTATAAAGCGTTGCATCGGAAAGTTCGTAGTACCACTGCTTGGTTCCATCGGACTTGTTCGTAAATGCATAAGGCTTCTTGATGGCAACCGTTTCACCGCGGTTCGAGAGCTTACCTGCGTAGAAACGAACCTGGACGGCTTCAGGAATGTCGTAGCGGGCACGGAGCAAAGCTTCCTTAGCCGAGAGGGAATCGTTGAACAGGACCATCTTTCCGCCAGCCGGGAGAATATCCGTTGCGGCAAATTCCTTGTTCACGCCTTCGATCTTCCAGCCCTGAGATGTGGCGTTCACGCTTTCGAACAATGTAACAGATTCTGTCCCCTTGTTCACAATTTCGAGGAATTCCAGATCGTTCGGGTTATTTTCGTCTTCGTGGTAATGGATTTCACTAATGAAAATCGGACCAGCCTTGAGGAGGGAGTTCGCCTCCCCCGGAGTTTCCGTAGCCATCGTTCCCTGAACGGTTGTACCGCCAGTCACATCGACTACGCCGCTGGACTGCTTACCGGCAGAGAGCAACAAGCTGGATTCCTTACCCGTACGGACACCGGCAGAGGTTTCGAACAGATAAATTTCATCGCCGTTATCGCTCAAGTAAAGGCCATCGCCAAAGACATCGGCAGTCGCATTGAGGAGCAAGTAGCCACCCGCCGGGACAACCGTATTGGCGCCACCGATTTTCCAGGTCTTGCCCTTGTTCTTGGATTCGAGTTCCCAACCAGCAACATCGACAGGAGCGGAACCATAGTTGTAAAGTTCCACCCAGCCATCGGTCGTGCCAAGCACGAACGGCTTGATTTCGTTCAAACGAACCGTCACGCCGTCAATAATCTTGTCGTCGCCAACGCACGGATTGCCGTTTTCAACGGCGCTTGCGCCCCAAGAAGACGGGCTTGCTTCGTTGCCAGAACCCTTGTACACAAGGCTACGGCCCTTGCCATTGGCAAGGCTCGGCCAAGGCGGCTGATTGCTGAATGCGGCACTCACGTCACCTTCGCCACTGATCTTGACATCGACAACGTCGCCTTCGTTAACGAGTTTGGCGACAGATCCGGTCTTGGAATCCTTGTCCCACGGGCCAAGCACCTTGCAAGAGGCATTCGGATAGGTCTGCTTGAACAAGGCGACATCGTTCGTAACGATAACGTATTCGCCCTTCGACAGCTTTCCAGACGGGAACGAGAAGGATACGGCACCATCCAGACGGAGGTTGCTCAACTGCATATCGCTCACATCCGGACCGCTCTTGATGTAGACTTCGATCCATTCAAGGGCAGAGCCATCCGGAGCGTTGTACATAATTTCGGAGACACCCATGTAGGTGGCATCGGGATTGGCGATGACATCTTCAGGATTGGAACTAGAAGATGCCGGATTAGAAATGTCCGAAGACGATGTCGGAACAATCGTCGAAGAAGACGAATTCTGGAGATCGCCAGCGCTGCTCCCCGGCTCAATAGCCGAAGAACTGGACGGATCCGGATCTACTGGGGTAACGCCATTTTCGCCGGAGTCTCCACAAGCGGAGAACAAACCAAGCGCAGATACACATGTGCCAACTGCAAGCCATTTTTTTGTATTCATGAGCGCCTTCCTTATAAAAAAACTGTTAAAAATTCCCCGCGAGAGAAGTCCAGTACGGACTCTTGAAACGTCGCGGATTTTCGTAAACGCGTTTCCATTCTGCTGCGGCATTACCGAATTTAGAAAAACCGGAGTTTTTCAGATTTAACGCACGGATCAAGTCGAACATCCAGTAAGGCATCTGGGCTGCCGGGCACTTGAGTTCGAGTACGGCGTCGGCACCGGGCTGAAAGAAACGCGGGATACCCGTCGAATGCATATAATGCGGGTCGACGGTATAGTCAAAGCCATTCTCTTCGCGGAAGCGCATACCCGTGTCAATCGTCACGCGGGAATATTCTTCGCGAAGCCCAAACCATGCACGGCGCTTGTACTGCGTCAAAAGGCGCGGGTGGGCGTTGTGCAGTTCGGTCTTGTACAAGAAATCCTTGAGGTACATGCGGTCCTTCTCAGTCTTGCACGGCCATTCTTCAGGCTTCATGTGCCAGACTTCGCCAGGATTGATGCCCTTGATGGTAGCTCGGCTCTTGTAGCAAATGTTGCGAATCTTGCGCTTGCATTCAAAGTGGAACGTCCCGTCCTGAGCCGGATGTTCCCCGTAAGTGCGAATGCGCATATTGAAACGGTCCAAGAGCTGTTTCTTTTTCCAGCCCAGGAACGTCCAAGTCGGAGAATCCAAGTAGAGGTTCGTAATCCAGTAGAATCCACCCGGAGTAATCTTGGAATAATAGTCTTCTTCGCAGTACGGCGCCAAGAACGCACCAATCCGGTCCGCCCATTCGACGGGGATATGGTACTTGAGCTCGAAACGTTCGAGAAGGCTAAATCCGCGGGCTTCTGCCATAATTACCTGATTCCTTCACGAAGATGATTTGTCACGTCCTGACGGGCGAGAGCGCCGGAATAGTCCAGCAAGGACAAATAGCGGGCAAAGATATCGTATTCGAGTTTAGCGGCCTTCAAGTCGCTTTCGAGAGCGCTTTCACGAGCGCGGAGGAGCAAGAGCGGATCGGAACCGGCCTTGTGAGCAAACTGCTCCATGAAGCCGCTAGCGTTCACCTGTTCGGCATAATCCTTCAAGACCTTCCACTGGTCGATGAGCGTGAGCACTTCTTCGGTGAGGCGGGCGACCTTCTGGTTCACTTCGCGGACTTCGTCCAAGTACTTGCTTTCAGCATCGAGCTTTTCGACCTGTTCACGAAGAGAAGCATCCTTGTTGCTATCGAAGAACGGCAAACGGAACGCGAGGTTCACAAAGAACTTGTCCGCAGTCTTGCGGTCATCCGTTTCGGCAACAAGTTTGCGGATTGTAGCGGTATTATCGTAGCTAATGCAATCTTCGCCAATATAGCCACCGGTGCATGAAGCACGTTTCCATTCATCTGCATACTTGCTGTACTTTGCCTTGCTCACATCGCTATAGCCCAAATCCTTGTACTTTTCCATCAAGGATTCAACCTGGAGCGAGTAACCAATACCGACATGAGAAATGTAGTTGCGGTCCTTGCTTGCATCCTGTTGTGCCTTGGAAATATCGGAATCGCGCTTGCCCTTTGCAAGAGCCACAAGCGGGAAGTTTTCGTCGACGGTCACGCCGTTCTTCAGGAATTCTGCAAGTTCTTCCATCGTCGGGAGAAACGAGGAATCCAAATGAACGTTGTCATAATCCGGAGCCCAGCTCAACATCTTGAGTTCGGCATCGCGGAGCGCCGTGCTATCCGAAAGCAGGTTTGCCTTAAGCGAGGCGCTTTTTTCGAGTGAAGTCATCAAGTCTTCGGCATTGAACGAAGCAGAACCGGACTTGAGGTGGAGCACCTCGATACGGTCCTGAATAACCTGCAAAAGCTGCTTGTTGATTTCGTTAATCTTCTGGCGAAGTACATAGCGCACGCCGCGTTCGTAACGGTCATAAAGGAGGATCGAACGTTCAACGGCAAAAGTAGCCTGCTGGTAATTCTTAACGGCCTCATAGTGTGCCTTGTCGGCAGCGCGTTCGCCAAAAGCCTGCGGGGTCACGCGAAGTTCAAAGTCATGCTTGGCAAAGCTAAAACCGTCCAGCTGATAGCGGAGTTCCACCTTGTCCCAAAGCTTGAGGTTGCGTTCTTTCGCGGTTGCTTCGGCGCGTTTTGCGGCAGCTTCATACCTCGGATCAGCCTTAGCCGATTCGATCAGGCCGTCCCACGTAAGCGGGGTGGCTACAGCAGCTACAGAGAGCGCAAGTGATATTAACGATACGGATTTCATTACTTTTTAGCCTTTTCTTGCTGCTTCTTCAAATTGCGGATGCTGGTTTCGCTGATGACGACCATTTCGCCAAGCAGGAATGAGTTTTCTTCCGGAATCTTGATGGTCACTTCGCGGCCATAGACCGGCATTTCAGGAAGCTTCCACATACGGGTCGGGAAAGCCACGATGCGGCTGGAAAGACCAACCACTTCGCCGATAACGGCCTTACCGTTGCGAGCAAGAGTCGTGACCTTCACGGCTTCGCCAATATCCATATTCTGATAAATCTGTTCGTTGATGTAGCCACGGACGAGCGTCGGAGCCTTGTGGGCAAGCGTTACAATCGGAGCAAAGCTGGAGACCTTTTCACCATCGCGAACGTTCACATCACCGACCACCCAGTTTTCCTTGGCAATCTGCGTGAGTTCGTGCTGCTGCTTGCGGAGTTCGGCAAGTTCCTTGCGGATGTTGGCGGCTTCGGTCTTGCCGCTCGTCTTTTGAAGACGGCTGCTACCACGGAGGAGAGCAATCTGTTCGTTGGCGCTCTTAGTTGCAACAGCAAGTTCGTTCTTGAGGCTCTTGATGCGCATCGCCATAGCGTCGTTGCCATCGGCCTTGGACTTGGAGTTAGAAAGGCTCTTGAGCTTGGCGGAAATGGCCTTGTTGCTTTCGTATTCTGCTTCGAGGTTGCGGATTTCGGCAGAAAGAGCGAGACGGCGGGTTTCGAGGTTTGCCTTGACTTCGGCCACCTTCTGGTCGATTTCAGCAGAGCTCAAGTTGCTACGGCCTTCGAGAGCGTCAAGTTCGCGAGTGAGTTCAGCAACGCGGAGCGTGAGGTCCGGACGGTTGAGAACCACGATGGTATCGCCGACCTTGACTTCTTGCCCCGGCACCACGTAGACCTTCACGATTTCGGTCGGGGACGGGAGGCTGATAATCGTTTCGCTCGATTCCGCAATGCCGCGGAACATGACCATCTTGCCCTGGTAGACAAAGCCAAGGATAATGGCGATAATCACACAGGCAATCCAGGCGAGGGAGAGCTTGTGGGTGTAGACGTAGGCGACACCCGCATTGTTCTTGTGGGTATTCCAGAAATTGTCGAGAAGATCTTCAAGCTTATTCATTTTTCAAATCTCCTTACATTTCCGTCGTGGCGTCTTGCATCATAAACTGGACATCGGAAATCCCTTCGACCTTCGAAAGGAGCGTGAGGATTTCGGCTGCGGGTCGAGTTGCACGGAGGCGAATCTGGTAAGCGACGTCCAAACGGGCACCGCCATCGACTTCGCGCATGGTAATCAGAATGAACGTCTTTAAGTTGCCCTTCATGATATCTTCGATCTGGCCACGGACCTTGGGTTCGTTCGGGAGAGCAAAGCGGAGCATGCCGTCAAAGAAGTGCTTGGTGCCAAGACCCGTGCGAGAAAGGAGGAACGCAACACTGCAGAACGCAATGGTTCCACCCACAGCAGCGCCCCACGCATAGACACCGCAACCGATGCCAGCACCTAGCGCCGCGAATATGAACATAATATCTCGGGGGTCTTTAAAGCTCGTACGGAAGCGGACCACGGATAGAGCACCCATCATGCCGAGACCACGACCAACGTTATCGCCAATGGCCTGCATGATCATCGAAGCCGCAACTGCGCTCAAGACGATGCCCTGGACAAAATTACGGGAGTAAGAAAGTCCAAGGAACGTCTTTTCGTAAGTCCAACCTATCATAGAAGACAGGATGAAGGCCAAGATCAGGGTGTATGCAAGCGTAATGATCGTTGCGTTTGTTGTGCTGGACTGGACAGCAAGAAGGTCAAGCATAATAACTCCATTTAGATGTTTCTTTTACGGCAACTGACGTTCAAAATCTACTTAAAAACAAGTCATTCACACTCGCATTTATGTAAATAATGGACTAACAAAAAAATTACAATCCGCTTTATTATTTCGGATTTGGGCGAATTTCACCCAATTTTTTTATTCCAGGCTGTAGAACCCACGCTAAAAATAATAAAACTAGTTTTTTCATTCTTGAAAAAAATAATTACATGTTGGTTACTCTAACAACGCATTGAGCCAGTCGCAACGTATGTTTATTTTCGGTAACAGAAACGCGGTTTGTAGGCGGCAGATACCGGCCGTTCGCACAGTATGCGTTAATAGAAAATTACAAAGAAGTCCTTGCGGAGCAAAGGCGAACTGAATGGAGTGATTGAGGTATTTCGGAGTTTAAGATTCATCAACACAAGTCCATAAAATTCATATATTCAGGATGCTACCCAATTTAGCAGACACCGTCATCGCCAAATATAGCGGAGACACTTCTGAGATTATTCCTGCGGGAAGATTTTATATGATTAAGAACACGCCTCTTTCTTCTCAAGAGCAAGATTTATTAAAAGAAAAAGGCATTTTTGATTACGGCATTGTGGGCAAAGATAATGATAAAAAATTGAAATAGAAGAGGAATGTTTTACAGCAAATATTCACATTGATTCGTTAAGTTGTCTTAGCCAAAACAATGATATTGTATTCTTTTTGATTGATCGAGGTCCACCGCTATCACTAAGAACAGCGAATGACTTTCAGAGAAAAGAAGAAATTTAAAGCGTACAGAAAAGTCCTCGCGGAGCGAGGACTTCTTGGTGTTAGGAGTGAAATGTCTAAAGACCGTTTTTGTTGAATAGCGTGTAGCCCTGCACAAGGCCATCTTGGAAAAGGCGAACAATGTAATTGCCGTTCTTGAGGCCTGCGATATCAATGTTAAATTCGCTTGCACCTGCGGGGAGCATTTGCGTGAGCTTGAGGCGCCCATCCATTGAATAGATCTTTACGTTCATCGTGCGAGAAAGAGCGCTCGGAGATGCGATTTGAAGCGTTTGACGGTCTGCACGCACGCGGAGGCCCTGCTTTACAGCATCAAACGGCTTGATGCTTATCGGCGGGTCTTCTACGACGGGCTTTGGCTTGTTGCGCAGCAGTCGCACGCCATAGATGCCGCCCACCATTCCGGAACTTGCCGTAAACGAAATGCGCACGATCTTTTTGCCCTTGATCATCTTGTCCGGAATCGGGTACGTAACATTCACGAATTCGTCCTTTTTCCAGCGGTTCGAAATGGTCTCGGTCGTGAGCTTTTCATCGTCAATCTTGATGTCGAAAGTGCGAGTGCAGCCTTCGTTACCCCAGTAACGCACCATGAGGCTGAGGGAATCTTCGCTGTTGGTCTCGAATTCGTAGCTGATGAGGCCGCCATCGCCGCCGGAACATGAACCAGCATCGCGGTAGAATTCGCCCTGATGCGTGCCGGAGGTGGAATTTTCAGTTTTCATCTTGTGATCCACTTCTGGCTGCTGCTCGCCCGGAGCGACCTTGTCAATTGTCTTTTCGTCAAGTGCCAAAGCCTCTTTTTGCTCCTTTTCGAGGCGTTCAAGAATGCTCGGATCCGTAAGCACCATCCAATACATCATGTAACGGGCATCGTGAACTTCGTAGAACGGCTGCAAAAGCAAGTTCGCGTCCTTTTGCTGCGCAAAAAGATAAGGCGCCTTAAAGTGCAGCGGCTCGCCCTTCACCGGTTCCACCTTCGAGGGGATATCCTCTTTTTTGCTCGCAAGCATCGGCGCCTGATCGAGCGATTCCAGCGCTCCGGACGCGATATGACTCCAGCGGCCGTCATCGGCGACAAGGCCGTTCAAGTTCGCCGTACCCGTCTTCGCAGAAAGCACAATCGGACCATGCAAAAGCGCTACATAATCGGTCACACCCGGCAAATCTTCGACATGCGTGTACATCGGGTAAAGCACCTCGACGACATCGCCCGACTTCCAGGACTTTCCAGCAGAAACATAACTCGACGGCGTCGACTTTTTCACGACGGTATCGCCATTGACGATGACCTTGAATTCACCTTCCTTGACCCAATACGGGTGGCGAATCTGCATATCAAATTCCCCGCTACCGGTAATCGTGAGCTTGGAACTTTCGCCCTTCGGGAAGGCAGTTTCTTGTTTGATTTTTACGCTCTTGTCTTTCCAATTCAAGACGGAAGCCGCAAAGAGGTTCACATAAAGCGAGTTACCATCCTTCGTATAAATAAATTGATTGTACTTCGCCGGATTTTCCATGCCCGAGCCCACGCAACACCACATGCCCGCATTGACCTTGGAATACACACGGTAATGACGTGGACGCGCCGGGGTAAAGTAAACATAACCGCCATGCGTCGGGTGAATCGTCGAAAGGATATGGTTGAAAAGGGCGCGTTCGTAGAAGTCGGTGTAATGCGCATCGTGCTTGATGTTGAACAGACGTTCCGTCAACTTGAGCATGTTGTACGTATTACAGGATTCTGGTCCTTCACGTTCTTCGATGAATTTTTTGTGATTGTTGAGCGCCGGGAAATGTTCCGAAATGCTGTTGCCGCCAATGGCGATACTGCGTTTGTTCACGACCGTCTGCCAAAAGAAATCGGAACCCTTCTGGTACTTTTCATCGCCCGAGAGTTCTGCAATTCGTGCAAAACCCACAACCTTCGGCACCTGCGTATTGGCATGGACATTCGTCAAGTTGTCATTGCCTTGCGACATCGGATTCAACAGCCACTGGTGCGACCACTTCTTTGCGGCATTCAGGTACTTTTCGTCTTTCGTGAGCTTGTAGGCGTCGGCATAAACTTCAGGCATGCCACCGTGTTCCGTACCAAGCATCTGCTGCATTTTGGAATCGTTCAGGCCGTTCGTAATCGAAATGCCCCAATCGCAAAGCGCCAAGAACATCGTCTTTGCCTGTTCGTAGCCCGCATAGACATAAGCGTCACGGAGGCCCGCATAGAGCTTGTGGATATTGTACCACGGCACCCAATAGCCATTCTGTGCGCCGGCATCGCCGTTCTTCATCTTGAGCCACATTTGCTTGCCGTTCGGCACGCCGCTAATGTAACCCTTGAAGTTATTGTCCTTGGAATTTTGGTCCTGAATCGTCTTGAGTTCTTTCAAGATGTATTCGAGGCGTTCCTTGACCTGAACGTCATCATTATCGGCGTAATGCATTGCGAGTGCACTCAGGTAATGTCCAAGCACGTGGCCATCAAGACCCGCCCAGTTCGGGAACTTGCTTGCCTTCGGTTTCATGCCCGCTTCTTCGTAAAAAGGCGCAAGTAAGCGGTCCACATCGTAGCTGAGGAGCGTTTCGACATTCAAGTCCTGGCGTTCCTTCAAGACGCCATCCAAAAGCTGCACATCCGACAACGCGAACATGTCGGGATAAAGCACATCCTGTGAAAATCCGAGACCGCACGTAAGCCCCGTCAAGGCGAGCGCCGTGCGAAAATGTTTACCAAACCATCCTAACTTCATAAGAGCCACCTTTTTAGGCTGAATTTTTCAAAGAGACGGTTCCGCTTTATCTTAATGCGAGAAAGGCGATCCCGGCACAAGGCCGGGATGACAATTCAAGTATGCCTCCCTCGAAACGGTGTCCAGGGTGACAAAAACGCGGGCATGACAAGCTCAAAGAAAAAGCACCGTCCTTCTCTAGAAAATAGATTGGTGACGGTGCGTTAGGATGGGGGCTATTTCAATTAGTTTTGCTGATTTGACAAAAGGACGATATTAGCGAATCTGAACTTGCAGCACCTTGCCTTGGCTCTTGGCGATGTAGTTACCCTGACGAAGGCCCTGCAACTGCATTTCAGAGCGACCGGCAGACACCTTATTCGAAGAGCGGACGAGGTTTCCGTTCACATCGAACAGCATAATGTCTGCGGAGCCGTAAAGCATATTGCCGTCGCGGTGGAGTTTCACCTGATCACCAGCGAGAACGGTCGGCAAAGCGGTACCGCTGCAATATTCAGCCAAGCCCATAGCGCAAAGCTGCTCACGAGAAAAGCCGCATTCAGGAGCCAAAGCATCGCACAAGAAGCGTTCCGAGCTGGAGGATTCCGGCTGCACAGCGGAACTGCTGGACTGCGAAACAGCGCTAGAACTGGAGACAGCTACGCTGGAACTAGACTGCGTTTCCGAGCCGCCATTGATAAAGTCTTCGACGTGCGTGACGCCATTGTTCACGTAATTTCCGAGACTGTAAACGCTGCGCATAGCGTTGATAACGTCTGTTTCGAGGACCTTGCCCACCGGCGAGCTTTGACGGCGGATGTAAGCCATGTTGTCATAGCCAGTATTGCTTTCGTTGCCCATGTCCCAAAGAATCGGGGTAAGACCATACTGCTTGGCTGCCGAAACGACATCCTTGTGCCACTGCACACGGCCCTGCTTGTGAAGATTCAGATCAGAACCGCTCAATTCCGGAGAGCGAACATTTGCGCCGAATTCACCGACAATGACCGGATAGCCCTTGTCCACATAATTCGTCTTCATCTTGGCAAACTGTTCCTGCGGATGCACGATGCTCCCGAGCTTAGAATCGACTGAGCCCGCCCAAGCATTGTAACCCGCATTGCGCTTAGTTTCGCCAGCCTTGGTGTAATCGCCATAGTAGTACTGCGGCTGAATCATTTCACCACCTGGAGCCCCCCAATCCTGCTGGCTCGTCATAAGCGTGTACTGGTACGGATCGTAGTAATGCACTTCGAACATCAGGCGGCCTTCAACCTTGTCCTTCGGGAAGGTGGTGACCGGGGCGCTTGCGACAGACTTGTCAATGTCAGTGTTGAGGCCCTGAATAATCAAAGTGCGGGTTTCGTTGTTGCCGCCCGTAGCGCGAACTGCGTCAATGAACGTCTGGTAGTAATGCATAAGCGTAGACACGTGCTGCGATGTCCACGTATTCACATTCGGACCGGGTTCGTTTGCACCCGCGAAGAGCAAGCGTTCGTTGTAGTTCTTAAACTTGTTCGCAATCTGCGTCCAATAAGTCTTCATCTTGTTGTCGATGGTGTTATCGACGCTCGTGCCGATGTTGCTTTGGAACCAGCCACCTTCACCTTCGTGGTGGATGTTCAAAATCGTGTAAAGACCTGCGCGCATGGCGTAATCGACCACAGTCTTCACGGAATCGAGCCAGGTTTCGGTGACCTTGCCGCCACTCGTGTGGCTATCCCAAGCGCAAGGAATACGCACCGTGTTGAAGCCCGCCGCCTTCACGGAATCGAGCAGAGCCTGACTCGGGAACGGGTTGCCCCACAAAGTCGGGTTGTTCGGCACTTCCATCGAGTTACCGATATTGAAGCCCATACCCATATTGGCTTGAACTTCTTTTGCTGTCGGAAGAGTGGCTGCAGAAACAGAGCCTGCGAAAAAAGCTGCGCCACAGGTGATTCCAAAAATTTTAGACCAATCCATAACATCTCCTTAAATGACCTTTCTTTGAATATAATCAAAAGATTTTCAAAAAGGCGATGTCACAAAAAAGGAAGGATTGACAAAAAGGAATGAGGGTAGAATACAGCAAAAAAGGGCGGTTATGAAACCGTCCTTTTTTGAAATGCGTAAGGCGATTCCGGCACGGAGGCCGGAATGACAGCCTAAGAATTACTTCTTGAGGAATTCATTAATTCCGGCTGCGGCTCTGCGGCCCTCACCCATTGCCAAGATGACAGTGGCTGCGCCGAGCACGATGTCGCCACCTGCATAGACCTTTTCCATGAAAGTCTTGTTGGCAGTTGCATCTTCGAGAAGGATGTGACCCTTCTTGTCGACGGAGAGTTCCGGAGTGGTGTTGCTGATAAGCGGGTTGGAACCGTTACCGATTGCAACGAGCACAGTGTCGCATTCGATTTCGAAGCTTGCGCCTTCGACCTTGACCGGACGCGGACGGCCCTTTTCATCGGGTTCGCCGAGTTCGTACTTGTCGACGAGCATGCC
>JBGVAT010000144.1:0-8428 GCA_045224895.1 Fibrobacter sp. | reverse complement strand
ATTACAGGTATGGGCTGCGTTTCCTCTCTTGGAAACTCCCCCGAATTATTGTGGCAGAACTTGCTCCAGGGCAAGTCTGGCATCGCTACCATCCAGCGTTTCGACGCTTCCGCTTACACTTCGCGCATTGCAAGTGAAATCCGTGAGTTCGACGCTTCTGAGATCTACAGCACAAGAGACCAGTCCAGGTTCTCCCGCTGCATCCAGTATGCCGTTTACTCGGCATTCCAGGCTCTGCGCCAAGCTGGTATCTCTCCGGAAAACGAAAATCCCGAACGCTGCGGTGCTATCATTGGTAGCAGTATCGGTGGTCTTCAGTATTGCTATGATGCCGCTGTGGCATTGAGCAATCGCGGTCCGTCTCGCGTTTCTCCGTTCTATATTCCGATGGCTATCGTGAATATGCCGGCCGGCGAAGTTTGCAACAAGACTGGCTGGATGGGTCCGTCCTACACGGTCACTTCCGCTTGCGCAACTTCCAACCACTCCATCGCCAATGCCTATGACATGATTCGTCTCGGCCGCTGCGATGTGATGCTCGCTGGTGGTGCCGACGAAACGGTGAACCCGCTCAGCCTCGCTGGCTTTACCAGCATGAAGGCTGTCAGTAAGCGTAACGACACGCCGGAACTCGCTTCCCGCCCGTTCGACAAGGACCGTGATGGTTTCGTGATCGGTGAAGGTGCAGCAGTCCTCGTTCTTGAAAGCGAAACGCATGCCAAGGCTCGCGGTGCAAAGATTCTTGCCCGTATCGCTGGCGTAGGCGCAAGCTCTGACGCACACCACATTTCTGCTCCGCGTCCGGATGGTAAGGGTGTTATGCTCGCAATGGCCAACGCCATGAAGGAAGCTGGCATCGAAGCTAAGGATATTAGCTATATTAACACCCACGGAACTTCCACTCCGCTTGGTGATATCGCTGAATGCTCCGCCATCGAAACGCTCTTCTCGCAGTCCTCTGCATCGGCTCTCGACAACCTCAAGGTCAACTCGACGAAGTCCATGCTCGGCCACTGCCTCGGTGCTGCAGGTGCGCTGGAATCTGTCGTGACGATTATGTCCGTTGTCGAACAGAAGGTTCACGGTACGCTCAACGTGTTTGAAAAGGATCCGGCAATCCACCTCAACGTTTGTGAAAATGGCGCTTCTAATCAGACGATCAAGTACGCTATGAGTAACGGCTTTGGCTTCGGAGGCCAAAATGGAGTTATCATTTTCGCGAGGGATTAATGCCTAACGCCAACAGAAAGTTTTCTATTGGCTTACTCGCGTTTTTGCTTACGCTGTCGCTGGTGTTCCCAGCGGCAGCTTTGTCGTCTCCAGGGGATCCGCTAACATGGCGTGATTCCACCTGGGATTACCGTAGCGAAGACTCTGTCGATGTCAAGTCGAATATCGAGCCGGCTAAAGTATTCGGCGTCGCTTCTCTTACCTTGATCGCCTATGGTGCCGCTTACGGCTTTGTCTTTGAAAAAGGCTGGTGGGACGAAAATGGCGGGAGAGGTTTCCATTTCGAAAACGATTTTGAATATGCGCTGAACCTCGACAAGCTTGGGCATTTTGCCGCAGGTGTCGTTCTTGGCGAGTTCTTTTACGAGGGATACCACTGGGCGGGCGCTAGCGAATTCCAGTCCTACTTGTTTGCGGGGTTGTCTGCCTTGGCGACCCACATTGCGATTGACATCAAGGATGGTTTTGCTCCCAAGTGGGGCTTTAGCATTTTCGATGTGCTGTCGGGCGGCATCGGCGGATTCTATCCGATGGCGGAACGCTACTTGCCGGTGTTCAAGTACGTGGACCTCAAGTGGAGCTACTGGATTAACTCCAATGCCTATTACGATAGTGAACATAACGCATCTGGTGGCGTGTTCACTGACGACTACGTGAACCAGACGTTCTGGGCTTCGTTCAAGCCGTATAGGCTTTTGCCCGAGGCTGCACGCAAGTATTACCCGAGCTGGCTTGCCATTGCCGTTGGTCTCAGCATCGACGAAAAGGTGTTTACCAAAAAGCCGCATCCGCGTCGTGAAGTTTATGTGGCGTTGGATTACGACCTGGAAGCCTTCCGTCCGCAAAGCCGTTTTGCCCGTTTTGCCATCAAGATGCTGAACTACTTTAAGCTCCCGGCTCCGACGATCCAGGTTTATCCGGAGTTTCACTGGTACCTGCTTTATCCCATCAAGTTTTAATTAGTGGTAGAGGTAGATTATGTTGAAGAGAGAACATTTTAAATCTCGTCTAGGTTTTATCTTGATTGCCGCCGGTTGCGCTATCGGTCTTGGTAACGTGTGGCGCTTCCCGTTCATTACGGGGCAGTACGGTGGTGCGGCCTTTGTGCTGATTTACCTCTTCTTCTTGTTGATCTTTGGCTTCCCGATTCTCGTGATGGAATTCGTTGTGGGCCGTGCCTCCCGTTTTGGCGTGGGCAAGTCGTTTAACGTCTTGGAAAAGCCCGGCCAAAAGTGGCACCTAGCGGGTGTCCCGATGATTGTCGCGAACTACCTTTTGATGATGTTCTATACGACGGTGACGGGGTGGATGCTCTATTACTTCTACCGTATGGTCACGATGGGCGACCTCATGAACTTGACTCCGGCCGAAGTCGGTGCCGAGTTTGGTAAAATGCTCGGAAATGGTCCGCTGCTTGTGTTCTGGATGATTGTTGCAACACTTGCCGGGCTTTCGATCGTGGCGCTTGGACTCCAGCGTGGCGTGGAACGCGTGACGAAGGTGATGATGTCTGCGCTCCTTATTATTATGGGAATTTTGGCGATTCGAGTGCTTGCGCTTCCAGGTGCGGGTGAAGGTCTCAAGTTCTACTTGCTGCCGGACTTTGCAAAGATCAAGGAAGCGGGGTTTGGCGAGGTTGTTTTTGCGGCTCTTGGACAGTCCTTCTTTACGCTTAGTATCGGTATCGGTTCCATGAGCATTTTCGGTAGCTATATCAAGAGCAAGCATACGCTTTTGACGGAAGCCGCCAACATTTGCATTTTGGATACGGGCGTCGCCTTTATTGCCGGGCTCATCATCATTCCGGCTTGCTTTGCTTTTGGCCTTAAGCCCGATGCTGGTCCGGGACTTATTTTTGCAACGCTTCCGAATGTGTTTGCCCAGATGCCGGCTGGCCGAGTTTGTGGTGCTGCGTTCTTCCTGTTTATGGCGTTTGCGGCTCTTTCGACTCTTGTGGCCGTGTTCGAAAACATTGTCGCTTACTGGATGGATGCGCACGATGTGGAGCGCAAGAAGGCGGTGCGCTGGAACTGTGTCGCCATCGTGCTTTTGTCGCTACCGTGCGCTCTTGGCTTTAACGTGCTTTCGGGCTTTGAACCGTTTGGCCCTGGCAGCTGCGTGCTGGATCTGGAAGATTTCCTTGTTTCGAATACGCTGTTGCCGCTGGGTTCGCTCGTGTTTGTGCTGTTCTGTAATTCCCGCTATGGCTGGGGACAGGAAAAGTTCTTTGAAGAAGCGAATGCTGGTGTGGGCATGAAGTTCCCGATGTCGGCGATATTGCGCTTTTACTTCAAGTGGGGCTTGCCGATTATCATTTCCGTGATTTTCGTGCTTGGCTATATGCAGAAGTTCGCCCCGAGCCTGTACAACAAGATATTTGAATAAAAACGATCGCTTGTCATGCCCGCCAGAATGAACTGCGCGGGCATCACCTTTTTTAGCCGAACGAAACAATAGAGATTAAGCCAAGGCACAGCAAAATGCCAGCATAAATTCCGCCGAGCAAATCATCGGCCATGACTCCCCAAGCACCGGGGAGTTTTTCCATTTTATGGATGCCGAGCGGCTTGAGAATGTCGAAAAAGCGGAACAGTCCAAATGCAATGGCGAGAATCCAAGGGGCGGTGAGGATTGTTTCTGCCGGGATGAATGCGAGCGCAATAAAAATTCCGCAGACTTCGTCAATCACGATCCAACCGGGATCTTCGGTGCCGGTATCCTTCATTGCCTTTTTCACAAACGGGATGGTCGCAAAAAAGACGAACAGGGCGGCTGCCAAGAAAAACAGATTGAAGATGCCGCAATCAAAATGCTTGGCGAAAATTGCCATAGGGTAAGCGACAACTGCTGCGGCGAGGCTTCCCATCGTGCCGGGTGCCTTTGGGCTCATTCCCGAGCCGAAAAAGGTCGTAATCAATGCTGAAATCTTGTCGGTCTTGCGCCATTCGTGCGGAACGCGCTTCTTGCCATACTTTTCTTTAAGTTCTTCTTTGTTCATTATTCCTCCGGCGGCCACGGCAGTTCGGCGACTTCCTTTTCTTTGGCTTCTGCGGCGGCTCGCTTCTGGTGCCAGCGTTCGAGCTGTTCCTTGAAGGCGGCGCGCAAACGTTCCATGCCGATGTTCTCTTTTGCGCTAATCTGGATCGCGTCAGGGTAGTTCTGCAAAAGTTCCGTACGGCGTGCTTCGTCGGCAACTTCGACCTTGTTGAACACGCGCAGGCGGGGCGTATCCTTGTCGATGATGCTTTCGAGTGTCTTGTGCGTGACTTCCAGATGGTCGCGGTAGTCCGGGGCGCTTCCGTCGACGACTTCCAAGATGCAGTCTGCGTGGGCAGCCACGCCGAGCGTACTCTTGAACGTTTCAATCAAGTTGTGGGGGAGCTTGCGGATGAATCCGACCGTGTCGGAAAGGATGATGTTTTCGCCATCGAGGTAAAGCTTTCGAGTGGTGCTGTCGAGCGTGGCGAAGAGTTTGTCTTCAACGTAGACGTCGGCGCCGGTCAAACGGTTCGTCAGCGTGGACTTTCCGGCGTTCGTGTAACCGACGATACCGACTTGGAAAATATCCGTTCGCTTGTCTGCCTGCTGCTCGCGAGCATCTTCAATCTTTTCAAGTTTTTTCTTGAGTTCCTGGATGCGCTTGCGGATCATGCGGCGGTCCGTTTCGAGCTGCGTTTCGCCCGGCCCCTTGGTGCCGATACCGCCATTGTGCTGGCGGCAAAGGTGCGTCCACGCACCGGTGAGGCGCGGCATCATGTACTGCAATTGCGCGACTTCGACCATCAGGCGGCTTTCGGCAGTGACGGCGTGCTTTGCGAAAATGTCTAGAATTAGACCCGTGCGGTCGAGAACCTTGATTCCCGGCATGCGCTCTTCGAGATTGCGGACTTGCGAACCGGAAAGGTCGTCGTCAAAGACAACCATTTTTGCGTTGTCTTCTTCAAGGGCGCGTTTGACTTCGTTCACCTTGCCTTCGCCAATCAGCGTTGCTGGGCTAAAGTTCTGAACTCTTTGTAAAAAACTCCTGGTGACAAGGGCGCCTGCGGTCTCGGCGAGTCTTCCTAGTTCGGCAAGCTGTTCGCCTGCAAGCCACGAACGGATCTTGGGCGTGGCGATACCCACTAGGATGCAGCGTTCCTGCTCTTTCTTGTTCTCGACGGGGTTGATGCCTTTTTTTCTTGGTTCTTCCATATTTCTCGTTTTTTCTAGTGCTTGGAAAATATATCAAAAAATAATAACAGTTCTTTGGTTGCCTTTTTAGGAACTTTTCGTTTCTGTAATTGCTGTTTGTAAGGGCTTGTTTACGTTTTTGACGGGTGTTGTGGTTTTCTCAATTTTTATTTATGATTTTTTGTTTCTAAATTATTAAAATGTTTTGCATATAAATTTGTTATTTGTAATATTTCTAAAAAAAACGAGCGGATTATCGGTTTAAAATATATAATTTTGAATGGTGTATACAAAAAGGAATAGTATGAGGAAAAATATCTGCCTTGGAATGGGGATTGCACTTGCCCTTGCTGCGGGTGCAAATGCTGCGAGTTTTAAGGTAAACAAAGTTGGAAGCGAAGAAGAACAGTCGTTCGATCTTCTTTTAAATAACAAGGTTGTTTCCGAAGCAACGCCGGGCTCCTGGTTGTATGTCTCTCCGATTGTGCCCAGCGGAAAAATGTTCAAAAGTTTTGCCGTTTATGATGAATATGGTGAAACAGCTGATTCACAAAAACTTTCTACGGCGGCCATTAAGGAATTGCGCTTCTTGATGCCGAATCACGATGTCTACGTCAAGGCCTATTACGAATCTCTGCGCTACTACATTTATGTAGGCGAGGCTATCAACGGTTCTGTTGCGGTCTCGTTTAGCGATCGTATGGATATCAAGGATCGTACCAAACCCGGTTTTAAAGTGACTGTGACTCCGACGGCTGCTGCGGGTTATAAGGTTTCTTCCATAAAGGTCAGCAAGTATCTTGACTCTAAAACCACGGTGACCTGCACTAAGTCCGAAGCTTCTGCTGGTGGTGGTATGTGGCCCGGTATGGGGCCGGCTGCCGGTGCGGCTAGCGGAGGCTGCGTGTTCGAAATGCCTAATTTCGATGTCGATGTGTCTGCCACGTTCGTCGAGGAATCCGCTGCTGTTTCCGAAGTCGATCTGAAGGATAAAAAGTTCAAGGTCACGTACGAACTGAATGGCGGCAAGGTTGCCGATGACGCTGCAAGTTCGTTTGCCTGCGACGCTATAGCAAAGCTCCCGACTCCGACAAAGGTAGGTTTTGATTTTGTCGGTTGGTCGTTTGAAAACAAGCTTGACAACGTCTATCATGCATTGGACCGTATTGATGGCAACATCTGTAAGGATACGACGGTTTACGCCATTTGGACTGCCACCGGAACCTGCCCAGAACAGAAGGCTGTTGTCGTTGACGGGGCGAAGATGCCTGTGTGCCATACCAGTACAAAGTGCGCTTTGTTCCACGACAGTGTTGCAAAACAGGATTCTGTTTGCAATGGTATTGTCTGGACTTCGGATTTGAGCCTCTTGCCGAGCAGTTCGAGTGCTGCTCCGGTTTCTTCGAGCAGTTCTGTCGCTTCTAGTTCTTCTGCAACTCCGTCTTCTAGCAGTGTTGTGGCATCGAGTTCTTCTGCCAAGCCCGCCTCTAGCAGCAGCGTTGTGGCATCGAGTTCTTCTGCGAAGCCTGCGTCCAGCAGTAGCGTGAAGGCATCGAGTTCTTCTGCGAAGCCTGCATCCAGTAGCAGCGTGAAGGCGTCGAGTTCTTCTGCGAAGCCTGCGTCCAGTAGCAGCGTGAAGGCATCAAGTTCTTCTGCGAAGCCAGCTTCCAGCAGCAGCGTGAAGGCATCAAGTTCTTCTGCGAAGCCAGCTTCCAGCAGCAGCGTAAAGGCTTCGAGTTCTTCTGCCAAGCCCGCTTCCAGCAGCAGTGCTAAGGATAAATCTTCTAGCTCTAAGGCTAAGTCCTCCAGCTCTTCTGAAGTTGTCGTTGAAGCTGTCGAAACCGAAGAGGATTTGCCGAGCTGCACCGAAAAGCGTGAAAACGTGACTTTCTATGTTTCTAAGCTCAAGAAGGTCTTTGTCTGTAAGGATAGAAAGTGGACCGTATTCGATCCGAGCGGCATCCCGACGATTGTTCACAAGCCTTCGTTCTCTGCCGTGGTCAATGGTCGTAGCGTCCAGATCTCTGGCGCAAAGATCGGTTCACAGGTGAGCTTGTTCGATATGCAGGGCCGTGTGATGTACAACGGCAAGATCAATGCCTCTAATTTCTCGTTGAATGTGGCTCGCAGCGGATCGTTCTTGCTCCGCATCGGCTCGCAGCAGAAAGTTGTGGACATCCGATAAGTTTTGCATAAACCTCATTGAATAGCCTCGCTTCGGCGGGGCTTTTGTTTTTATCTTGGCAAAAGTTACTAAATTTGTTCCCGTCAGGGCCTATCATCCAGGTAGGTTCCTAGTCCGGCCAAAACACGCCCATCGGGCTCGGCCGATAAAGGATATATAATGGCAAAGAAAGTTCAGGATGCCCTCAAGGACATCATCTCCCTCTGCAAACGCCGCGGCTTCATTTTCCCCGGCTCCGAAATTTACGATGGCCTCGCCAATACTTGGGACTACGGTCCGTATGGTGTGGAACTCAAGCGCAACATCAAGAATCTCTGGTGGAAGAAGTTCGTGACTTCCCGCCACGATGTGCTTGGTCTCGATAGCTCTATTCTTTTGAACCCCCGCGTTTGGAAGGCTTCTGGCCACGTGGGTAACTTCTCTGACCCGCTCGTGGACTGCCTCGCTTGCCACGAACGTTTCCGCGCTGACCAGCTCCTCGAAGAAAAGCTCGGTGAAGGCTGCTGCGCTGGCAAGAATTTTGACGAAGTTCACCAGATGATGGTGGACAACAAGATTGAATGCCCGACTTGCGGCAAGACCGATTGGACAAAGCCGCGTGCTTTCAACCTCATGTTCCAGACCGAAATCGGCGTGATTGAAGGCGAAGGCAACAAGGTTTATCTCCGTCCGGAAACCGCTCAGGGTATCTTCGTGGACTTCCGCAACATCGTTGACAACGTCCGCCCGCGCATCCCGTTCGGTGTCGGTCAGATCGGTAAGTCTTTCCGTAACGAAATTACTCCGGGTAACTTCATCTTCCGTACTCGCGAATTCGAACAGATGGAACTTGAATTCTTCTGC
>JBGVAT010000143.1:0-7942 GCA_045224895.1 Fibrobacter sp. | reverse complement strand
GTTCACGAGGACCATGAGGCCTTGGCAAAGGTCTGCGCTGTCCCAGGCGAACGATGCGCTGGAGGTGGCGCCTAAGAAGACGATGGCTGTTGCGATGGTCTTGAATACATTGCGGATTTTCTTTGTGGGGCGTCTGTTCAAGATGAAGCGGAGGCAACCTTCGGTGTAGTAGTAGTTTCCGATGAGCGTGGTGTAGCCAAAGAGGCACATGGAGAATGTAATGAAGATGGCGCCGTTGCTGCCGAGAACGGAGGCGAGAGACTTTTGTACGTAAATGATTCCCGAGATGTCCTTGCTTGGTTCGATGTTGGTCGAAAGGCACATGAGGGCTGTGGCGGAGCAGATGAGGAGCGTGTCGATGAATACGGAGAGCGATTGCACGAGGCCTTGCTTGACGGGGTGCGAGACGCTTGCGCTTGCACTTGCGTTCGGGGCGGAGCCCATACCTGCTTCGTTGGAGTAGAGGCCGCGCTTGATACCGTACATAATGCAGCTTCCGGCGAAGCCGCCGAATCCAGCGTCAAACGAGAATGCGTTCTTGAAAATCGTGCCGAACATGGCGGGAACATTCGAGATGTTGTATATGATAATGCCGAAGGCGACGATGACGTAGATGGTTCCCATGAAGGGGACTAGGTAACTCGTGATGGTGGAAATTTTCTTGGCGCCTTCCCAGATGCAAAGGGCGAAGAGGGCTGCTAAAATAAATCCGATGATGAATGGTGTGGAAGCTTTGTCGTAGAATTTATAGCCGGTGAGGGAGTCTTGAATGTTGTACGAGGCGAGCAGGTTGTAACCCACAATGTAGGTGAGGAGCACGAATCCCGAGAAGAGAACGCCGAGCCAACGCTTTCCGAGCGCAGTTTGGATGTAATAGGACGGTCCGCCGTAGGAATGTCCCGTGACGTCGTCGTGGCGCTTGTAAATCTGGGCGAGGGTAGATTCTACGAATGCGGAGGCGGCGCCGAGAATGGCAATGATCCACATCCAGAAAATGGCGCCCGGGCCGCCGAGGCAAATGGCCGAAGAAACGCCGACGATGTTGCCGGTGCCGACGCGGGAGGCGGTCGAGACCATCAATGCTGCAAATGACGAAATCCCGTGTTCGTGCAGGGGTCTTTCGCGGGTGACGCGGAATGTTTCAATCAGGTAGCGGACTTGCGGAAATCCCAAGCGAACCGAAAGGAATACCCCGGCTACAATCAAAAACAGCGGGACAATGTAAAAGTCGTAAAGGGCGGTGTTCAGCGCCGAAACAATGGGTTGTAAGGGATTGAACATAGAATTCTCCTATTGGATAAATAGTAGAAAAATTTTTAAATTTTCCCGCCATGCAACCGTTAAGTCAACGCACTGAAACTTTTACCGATTCCGTTATCCGCCGAATGACCCGTATTGCCAATGCTTGCGGGGCTATTAACCTGTCGCAGGGGTTTCCTGATTTTGACCCGCCGGAGGCGCTCACGAAGCGTCTTTCGGAGGTGGCTTTGACGGGTCCGCACCAGTATGCGATTACATTTGGCGCGCAGAATTTCCGCGAGGCGCTGAGCGACAAACAGTTCCATTTTAGCGGGCTGCGTTACAATCCGCAAAAAGAGATTGTGATTACCTGCGGCAGTACCGAAGCGATGATGGCATCGATGATGTCGGTCTGCAATCCGGGCGATAAGGTTGTGCTGTTCTCGCCGTTCTACGAGAACTATTCTGCGGATACGATTTTGTGCGGGGCAACTCCGGTTTATGTGCCGCTTTCGCCGGTGGACTTGAGCTTTGATGCAAATGTGCTCGAGAGCGCGATGGCGCAGCCGGGCGTGAAGGCGCTTGTGCTTTGTAATCCGGCAAACCCGAGCGGTAAGGTCTTTACGCACGAGGAACTTTCGATTATTGCAACGCTTGCGGTCAAGTACGATTTGTATGTGATTACGGACGAAGTTTACGAGCATATCATTTACGCTCCGCATTGCCATACGTACATTGCGACGCTCCCGGGAATGTTTGAACGCACGATTGAATGTAGCAGCTTGAGCAAAACCTACTCGATTACGGGTTGGCGCTTGGGTTATGTACTTGCGGCAGAACCGGTTATGGAACGCATTAAGAAGGTTCACGACTTTTTGACGGTGGGGGCTGCGGCTCCGTTGATGGAGGCTGCTGTGACGGCGCTCCGTTTTGACGACTCGTATTATACGGGCTTGCAGGCGCATTACACGCACATGAAGGATGTGTTTACAAGCGGCTTGCGCAGTTTCGGGTTGCATTTTACCGAACCGCAAGGCGCTTACTTTGTGTTAATCGATATCTCAGAGTTTGGTTACGGTCGCCGCGATGTTAGCGGAGTACGCGATTCTCATTGCGGTGGAAAATGCGCGGTCGGTACATTGCCTGATGAACAGTTCTGCATCGATATGGCGCAGAAGGTTGGCGTGGCTGCAGTTCCGGGCTCAAGCTTCTTCCGCGAACCGGTGGATCATCTTGTACGCCTGCATTTCGCAAAGAAAGACGAAACGCTTTACGAAGCACTCAACCGCTTGGAAAGTTTGAAAAAGTTGAAACGATAGATATGAAAAGGAGATCCCCTCCCCATACGCGGATCATGACTACTAAGCAGCATAGCTGCAAGTAGTCAAAGAGAACAAGTCGGGGATGACAATAAAAATCGCGTGGCTCTGTGCTGCGCTTTTTTTTTGTATAAAGTTGTTTTTGAATTTATTTGTTATAAAAAAATTGTATCATCGGTAATGAAATAATAGTATTGGACAAAAGTCTTTGTAGAATCTATCATTGTGCCTGTCAAAAATTAACTCAACAATGGAGGATTCAATGAATATCTTTAAAAAACGTACGAAACTTTCGACAATTATTTTAGCTTCTCTCCTTTCTCTTTCTGCTTGTTCTGATGATGATTCAAACTCTGTTGCCGCAACCTCCGAAGATCATGAACATCATTCTACGGAAGAACATTCTGGTTCTACGGACGAACATTCCCATCATGCAACGGAATCGGATGAACATAAATCAGCCTCCAGCGGCTTGACGCTTGGCGATGAAAATATTAAGGATGGCATCATTTTCTTGCAGGATACGACGATTGATGGCGTGTTGACGGTAAATGCATCAACGCCGGGCGCAACCGTTTTGAAAAATGTCAAGGTCACGGGAAATTTGCTGATCAAGCGCGCTGGCCGAGTGGATTTTTCGGGTAGTGCCGATGTGGTTCATGTGGGTAGCAGCAATACGGATGTCTATGCCTTTGAAGATGTCGCTCAGGTGAACGGTCATCATTTTATGGGCAAGAATAACACCTTTACGACCAAGAGATTTTCGGATTACCAGGAAGTTGATTGGACCGAAAAGGCGGCTCATCTGTCAACCGGGATTCATTTGTCTTACACGGTCTCGGGTGACGAAAAGGGAACTCCGGTTGTCTTGATTCATGGGCTTGCCGATGGGCGCGTTTCCTGGTCGCAGGTGGCACCGCAGCTTGCCAAGAAGGGCTATCGCGTTTATGTTCCTGAATTGCGTGGCAACGGAAAGACGGACAAGCCTATTGAAGAATCGGCATATTCCATCAAGGAATTGGCAAAGGATATTGCAGCCTTTATTGATAAACTTGAACTGAAGAAACCGCATATCGTTGGACATTCTTTTGGCTCGTTTGTGGCTCAGGAATTGTCTATTTCTTATGCGGATAAAATCGGTTCCATCACATTGATTGGCTCGGCCGCTTCTGTGGATAAGAAAAACTCTACGATTGATTGGCTCTTGAACGGAACGGACGATAAATCATTCGATGGCGTTTATGCTTATGATTCAACGCAGAAACTTCCGGATGCCTTCTTTGAAAAGTGGGGCAACAGCTCGAATCCGGATAAGGATTTCCAGACAGCTCTCTTGGAACATTTGCATCAAGTCCCTTATTATGCTTGGAAATTCCTTGTCAAGAGCTTTGCCGCGGTTGACAATGCGAAGCGACTTTCTTCGATTACATCGAATGTGCAAATTATTTGGGGTTCTAAAGATGCTTTGTTCAACGAAAAGTCTCAGAAAACTTTGCAGGATGGTCTCACGAAAGCTAAAAAGGTCGTGTTCCACGAGGTTGAAGGCGCTGATCACAATACGCATTGGGGCTCTGCTGCCGACGTAGAAACGGTGACGGACTATATTGACGGCTTTATCAAGGATCAAAAGTAATTAAACATTTTAGTGAGGGGGTATCTGTAACAAGGTACCCTTTTTTTATTATGAATAAAAGAATTCTAATTTGCATTTTGTTGCTGGTTGGAACCGTTTTTTCTGAAATCCGCCCTAAGTTGGACCTTTCAGGAATGGTGATGGTCCACGCTTATGCCGACTGGAATACGGATGAGTCAAATGTCGTCCATCGTTTTGAATCAATGCTGGATTTAGATTTTGACTTTCGTTTTAACGAACGCTGGTCTGCGTGGCTTGAAATCGAAGCGATGGGAATGGCAATGAACGGAATGGCTGATATGGAAGGAATGGACATGGGCGATGATTCGTCCATGGGTCCCGTGAATCCCGCTGTTGTCTTTAATGGGGCGTATATTCAATATACTCGTTCTGAACGCAATTTCTTTCGCATTGGTGACCTGAAATTTTTTGAAGGAATTTTCAAGAATTATTATGATTTTGGGGATCCTCGCGATGATGCGGCCGGCATTTCGCAAAAGACGATTCGTGGTTTTGAATTTCAGTGGAATGGATTGCAATTTGATATTGGTTTTGGCACGGCAAGCAATGATCAAAGTTGTCTTTATCATTTTATGTTTGGCGAGTACATGGGAATGGATTGCAAGGAAGGTTATACGTATGAAGTTCATGCGGCGTACGACCTAGAAATTGCAAATCAAGTTTTCCGCCCTTATTTTGATTACAAGAGCTATCAGCGTAAGGACTACAATGAGCTTTATGCGGGTTTGGATGTATCGCTATCTTTGGGATATTTTGCCTTTCACGGATTGTACGGATTCCATTCGGTGTTCCTAGCGAGTGATGATGCTGTCTCAAACCATGTCTTGCTTGCAGAACCCTCATTTGATATTTCGAGATTCTGCATTGTGGGCTCATTGTTCTATGCGTTTATTGACGATCCTGTACGTACAAGTTTAGAAATCACGACTCGACCGGAATACTTCTTTGTTGCGTTGGAACCGAGCGTTGCCGTGAATGAATATTTGAGCATCGGAGTTCCTTTAGAATTGCATACGAACAGCTTGGACAAAAAGGATGACTTGGGTTCTGTGCGTGTCGGTGGACGATTCTACTTTAATGTTCCTGATTATAAAATCGATATAATCTCGATGGTGTTGGTGGATATCCCGTATGGCGATGATTGGCCGTCTGAAGAAAATAAAAACGATCCTTCCTTTATATTTGGCGTAGAAGCAATGTTTGACTTTTAGGGGTTCAAGTGAAAAAGATTGTATTGCTTTGTATTTTGCTGAGTTCCTTGGCTATGGCGCGATTTGATTGCTGTGCTCGCAAACGTGCAACAATCAAAAAAGAGGAAACCTCATTGACTTTTTCGGTGGGCGTTGTCCGTGCAGATGATGAAAACCTGCTGAAAAAAGCTTCGGCATCGCTTGCCAAGGAATCTATCACCTTGCAAGTCAAAAAGTGGGATACCCAGGAACATGCCAACGAGGCGCTTGCCAAGGGTTTTGTGGACGGCTTGTATATCGACAGCCTTTGGTTTAATGCGGATTCTGATAAGAAAGAAGTTCTTTTGAGGTTGAAAAAAGAAATAGGAAAGTGAAAATTGGCTGGCCGAGGTCTTTGATTTTTCTATCTTTGCCAAGCTATGGTTGATGCTATTTTAAATAGGTTCTATAAACCTTCGAAATTCAAGAAGAACGGGGACGTGAAGGATGTGCTCGTGGTGGCACTCCCGATGCTTCTGTCGATGTCGTTTGATACGTTCATGACGTTCATCGACCGCTTGTTCCTTTCGAAGCTTGGCCCTGCCGAAATGAATGCGGCGCTTGGGGCGGGTGCGGTGCAACTCGCGCTCACGATGTTTTTTACGGGCGCGATTAGTTACACGACGGCAATGGTGGCGCAGCGCCTGGGTGGCAAGAAACGCTGGGATTGCGCTCGCGTGTTCATGCAGTCGGTGTACCTGTCGCTGATTTCCGTGCCGCTTTTGTACCTCACGATTCCGCTGGGGCATTTTGCTTTTGGACTGGAGCATTTGCCGGCGGACCAGCTCGAATACCAGAAGACTTATTTTAACATCTTGATGTTCGGCGGCGTGATTAACTTGTTGCGTAATGCGGCGCCGTGCTTCTTTAGCGGTATTGGCGAAACCAAGGTCGTGATGAAGGCTGCGTTTGTCGGCATGCTTGTGAACGTGGCTTGCAATTTCGTGTTGATTTACGGATGCGGCCCTGTGCCTGCGATGGGGGTGGCGGGTGCCGCTTATGGCACGCTTATTGGCAATGTTGTTTCTACGATTATTCTGTTTGCAAAGTTCTTTAGCAATAGTTGCCATCGCCGTTTCCGCACGCGTTTTGCGTTTGCATTTAGCTGGCCGTTGACGCGTGAACTTTTGAAAAAAGGCATCCCGTCTGGTGTCGAAATGTTTTTGAATATGGCGGCGTTCCAGTCGTTGATTTTGATGTTCCATGCACTTGGGCCCGAGTCAGCGACGGCTTCTTCGATCATGTTCAACTGGGACTTGGTGGCGTATGTGCCGCTGATGGGGTTGGAGGTAGCTTCGACGAGCCTGGTGGGACGTTACGTGGGCGCAAAAGATGGGGCTGCGGCGACGCGCTCGACTTATTCCGGGCTTAAGCTTGGCTGGGGCTATTCATTGGTGATGGGCATTTTCTTCATCTTCTTGCCGGGCGTGCTGACGGATATCTTTAAGCCGGATGTCGTGGAGGCAACAGAAAGCGCGCTTGCGATTTTTAATGCTGCTCGCCCAATGAGCATATTTATGCTGCGAATTGCAACGTTCTACATCTTTGTCGAAGTCCTGCTCGTGATTTATGCGGGCGCTCTTCGTGGTGCCGGCGATACGGTCTGGGTGATGTTTGCTTGCGGTATCATGAACTGGTTCGTGGCAATCGCCTTGTACATCGTGGCTTACGTTTTCCATCTGCCGGCCCATTACGCTTGGATTGCTGTTGTTGCCGTTTATAGCACGGCCCCGGTAATTTTCTGGCGTCGCTGGAAGAGCGGAAAATGGCGTAAGCATGTGATGAATGCCAAATAAATTGCGAAAATCGCAGATTTGGGGCTTTTTTACAACTTTTAACTAGGTTAATCGAAGTGCCGTAGGTATATTTATATTGCCTGCGGCGTTTTTGTTTTGCTTTTTGGTGGTGGCATTTTTTGCAAAAGCCGTGGGTGAGGATTGGAATTGGATATGAAGAAAAGAAACGTCATTGCGAGCGTAGCGAAGCAATCCATTATTTTATTTTTGGCGACTATTGCGTTTGCAACTCCGCCGTCTAATTTTAGCGGTTGGGATCTCGTTTTTGAAGACAATTTTGACGGCACTTCTTTGGATAAAAAGAAGTGGAACCCGACTTACAACTGGGGCCCGACGCACAACCACCGTGCCTATTGTGCCGAAGAAAATGTAATTGTATCCGATGGCACGCTCAAGCTCAAGGGTGAAAAGAAAACGCATCCCGACGCCAAGGGCAGAACGGCGAAGTTCAACAACAAGGAAATCCCGGTCGATTACACTTCGGGGGCTATTGACACGAAGGGTAAATTCGAGGTCAAGTACGGCTATATCGAAGGCCGATTCAAGGCGCCCTCACAAAAGGGAACTTGGCCTGCGTTCTGGACGTTGCAAGACGGCTGGCCTCCAGAAATTGACATCTTGGAAATCCCCGCATCGCGCAAGCAGCACCATTACTATCTGCATTACACCGACCCGAGTTGGTACAGCAGTCATGGTTCGGCGTGG
>JBGVAT010000142.1:0-22546 GCA_045224895.1 Fibrobacter sp. | reverse complement strand
GCTCGAAAAGTTCGAACTCTGCCTTGAAAACATCAAGCCGCGTGTCGAAGTCAAGTCCCGTCGCGTTGGTGGTGCAAACTACCAGGTTCCGATGGAAGTTGCTCCGGATCGCGCCAAGGCTCTCGCTCTCCGTTGGCTCCTCGATGCAGCTCGTAACCGCAACGAAGCCAATATGGCAGAACGCCTTGCTGCAGAACTCGTTGCCGCCAAGAATGGCGAAGGCAACGCAGTCCGCAAGAAGAACGACACGCACAAGATGGCCGAAGCCAACAAGGCTTTCGCTCACTTCCGTTTCTAATTCTTGCGCGCAAGCACAGAATTATCCTAGAGTAACACGTAAGGCGAGTGTCGCAAAATCAAGCTTGCTTGATTTTATGACCGAGCCGAAGTGTAGACGCTGGGAAGCGTCAAAAGGGTCTCCGCTTTTGCGGAGCCTTTTCTGCTTTTATTGTCATTCCACTTCGTGGCCAGACTAGTTCGCCTCGGATATAGAAACATGCAAGCATGTTTCTGCATCACTCGGCTCCGTTGTCATTCCCGCCTCCGAGCTCTTTGATCACTTAGTGCTTTAGCACTTATGTGAGCATGATCCGCGTATGGGGAGGGAATCTCCTTCTTGTCATCCTCGACCGAAGGGAGGGGATCCAAAGCCGATACTATGCTAGAAATGCGGATTGTGCTTTATTTAAAGATAATGTAACGTTTAACATTGTCTTTAAATAAATTTATTAGAACAAGGTATTATATTTGTATACAGTTTTACGGAATATGTTTGGAAAATATGAAATGAAGTAATATATGATGACGATTTTATTCATCCTTTTGTTCGGCTTGTTTTGTTATGCGCAAAAAGGAATATTTCCTATTGTGGAAACATGCTTTGTAAGTGAAAAAAGTGATGGGAAATGTAATCGTTTAGAAAATGCTGGTGATAGCGTTTGGCGTTTAATTACATATAAGGAAAATTATCCATTTCTCGTTGATGTGGAATCGAAATGTAAATTATGCGTTTTCAATGAGCTGTATACCTTGATGCTGGAAAAAGATTTTTTGGGTTCTTGCTCGTATATAGATGGCTCCCTATTGGTTGGCTCCAATGGGAGGAATTATTCGCAAAATTTTAAGAAGAAAGTTGATTTGCTGGAGCATCTAATCGTTGAATTTAGAAAGAGCAGTTCTGATAGAATAGCTTTGTCTCCTCAACCATATTTTGATCGAGAATATTTTGTAGAATGGACGTACTCTTTTTATATGGAAAATCAAAGGCGTGAACTTAAAAGTCAGATTCCCATTTACATTTCCGGCTTCTGCACCGAAGAGCAGCTGAAGCAGGCTGCAAAACTAAAAGTAGAGCATGATAGAAAAAGGAAAACTAAGGATTAAAAAACAAAAAAAGAGAAGTGTCTCGTGTTAAACGAGCTGTTTATCTCTTTTTGCCCTTGGATTTTGCCTTCATTTTCTTGATGCCTGCTTTCCACGCATCGACGGCGGCCTGCGAGGTGTTGAGCGCCCAGTCGCCTTCGTAGTCCTTGCTTTGGCTGAACCACATCACGGCGAATACGCGTGAGTAGTCGGTGCGGAAATGCTCGAACATGTCGGCAATCCATTTGGCCTTGCTACCGCCTTTTTCGGAGCTGGCGATTTCGGCAATGAAGAGCGGCTTGTCGATGTTCGCGAGGGCCTTGTAGGCGTCATCGAAAACTTGAGCAAAGGACTTCCAGCTGGACCAGCTTTGACTCTTGCCCCAGTTGTATCCGTCAATGGAGATGTAGTCGACGAACTCGTCGCCGGGGTAATTGCCCGTGAGCGTTGAACCTTCGCCGTGGTTCGTGACATTCGTGGTCCAGACCCACTTGACGTTCTTCACGTTTTCTTCGCGGAAAATCTTGACGATGTGGCGGAACGCTTCGGCGACATTGGCATCGGTATTCCCGGCGCCTTTCTTGCCCACGCCCCAGTCGTACCAGTCACCGTTCGCTTCGTGCAGCGGGCGCAGCCAGATTTCTTCGCTGTAGTTCTTGATGCCCTTCGCAAACTCGCGGATGTATTTGTCCGTTTTGCCGTCTACAATTTCTTGGGCGTTGTGGCCGTTCGGCATCCAGGTGACGACGAGCGTGGAGCCGTTTTCTTTGGCGATGTCGGCATATACTTTTACGTTGTTCCAATCATTCACGTCGAAGACCGCGAAATAACTGATAAGATCAAGCTTGCCGCCTTGCAATTCCTGGAACGCCTGCACATTCTCTTTTGTGGGCTGCGGGTATTGTCCGGGGCCTCCGACCCAAGCGCCGATCTGGAATGCCATTGCCGCAGCTGGTGCGACGCAAAGAGACATGAAAAGCTTGTTGTTCATAAAGACCCCGTTGAGTTTTTGTTACGCTTAAAAGATACGCTGAAAGCTTTGGAAGATTCCGAACAAAAGCGCATAAAAATTTCAAAGTGTTGCTAGTGTTTTTTTATATATTCAAAAAAGAGTGTTTCGATAAAGGAACTTAGGGAGTTCATCAAGGAGGTCTGATGCGTCATTCTGTTTTGGCCAAAATTTTGGCCTTGTGCCTTGCTCTTTCGGCTTTTGCATTTGCCAAGGGGAATACGTCTCTCTATTTCGACGCGACTGTTGGCGGTGCCTATTCCTCGTTCTTGACGAAATTCGGGCATATGGATTATAAGGGCGATATTGAGATGGAACGAGTCCATTACTATGGATTTGGTCCTGCGGTTGATCTAAAGACGGGCGTTAATATTGACGGAATTGTTCCTTTTGTGGACTTGCAGTTGATGCATTCGGGAGGTACTCTTGAATCGTACGGCTTTAAATATGACGAGTCCGCGAACCGAATTATGTTGGGGGCTGGCGCGAATTTCTTCCCGTTCAAGAATCCTGAGTCAGCGATGCACGGTGCCTATGTTGGCCTTTCGGTAGGGATGATGGCTGTTTTTATAGATCACCCGAAGCGTGTTTCGAAATTAGGGCTTGAAGAACAGGGCTTTAGTGCCAGTCTGGATTTGGGAAAACTTTGGAAGTTGAATGAAGAATGGAGCGTGGGCGTTTCCGGCATGGCGACGGTCGACGGCCCGATCCGTTTTGGCGAAGATCCTCCCAGTAGTTATTTCTATACGGTGTGGCTCGGCGTGACGATCGCCAAGATGTAGCTATATGAATTTTTTGAAAAACGTGAATTTGTTTGTGCTGTCCTGCGCCTTGATGCTTGCGGCGTATGCTTTTGCGCAGCCGTCTACGCAGGATTTGCAGGACTCGCTAGATGCTGATTCACCTTCGAAAATTTCCCTAGCGCTTGAAATTGATACGAGTGGCGTCACCGATACGAATGAAGATGGACATATCGATGCCGGATTTCAAAGGCGTGATTTATGGGTGAAGGATTATTTCCCGGACGGCTTTGTTGTAGAGGTTGCATATGCGGCGTCGACGGCGTTGCATTTGTCTCTTTGGGGTGTCAGGGATAAGTGGGATGGTCATAGGGACTTAAAGAAATATGATTTTTTGTTTGGCATCCCTATTCTGTCTTTGGATGTCGATGAAGGCATGGTTTCTGATGAAGGGATCCTCTCCTTGATACTCTTTGTTGCTACTGTGGGAAGTAGCGAGTCTGCGTTGAGAACTTTATCCAAACTAGATTATCTGTTGTTTGGCGATACGTATTTTTCTTTGTCGGACGATGGACGGATTGGCCTGTTTGAAAAGCACCGCATTTTGGATTATGGAATTTATAGCTTGTCGACTAAAGGCAAAGCCTGGGAGTTTGGATTTTCGGAGGCGCTCGGCTTGAGATTTGTCTTGTCAAAAAATTCTAGGCGTAGTGGGTATTATTTTGACTTGGGCGGTCATGTAAGAATTACGAACCAGCGCTTTCGTTATGGAATGTTCGTGCAGCTAGGATCGTTTGGTTCTTCCAAGTAATTTTTTTTGCGAACATCTACCTGCATTTTTATTAACGTTTTTCCAACTTTTTTTCTTCCTACTGTCTACTGCAAACTTCCTACTTTTCTATATTTTTTGCATCAAAATTTTTTCACTCTAACAGAAGGTTAATAAAATGGCTAAAATCGCTAAAGTTTGGGCTCGTCAGATCCTGGATTCCCGTGGCAATCCGTCTCTCGAAGTCGATGTCACTCTTGACAACGGTATCGTTGGTCACGCAGCAGTTCCGAGTGGTGCTTCCACTGGTGAACGCGAAGCTTGCGAACTCCGCGATGGCGACAAGAAGACCTATCTCGGCAAGGGCACTCTCACTGCCGTGAAGAACGTCAACACCAAGATCGCTAAGAAGATCGTTGGCATGGATCCGTCCAAGCAGACTGAAGTTGATGACGCTATGATCGAACTCGACGGCAACCGCATGCTCAAGAACACGCTCGGTGCAAACGCTATCCTCGGTGTTTCTATGGCTGTCTGCGTTGCTGCTGCTAAGGATGCTGGCCTTCCGCTTTACCAGTACATCGCTAAGCTCCATGGCACTGAAAAGCTCACCCTCCCGTGCCCGATGTGCAACGTGATCAACGGTGGTGCTCACTCTTCCGCTCCGATCGACTTCCAGGAATTCATGATCGCTCCGGTTGGCGCTAAGACTTTCTCCAAGGGTCTCCAGATGGTGACCGAAATCTTCCACGCTCTTAAGGCTGTCCTCAAGAAGGGTGGTTTCGACACGACGGTTGGTGACGAAGGTGGCTTTGCTCCGGGCGTTGCTATCAAGCCGGCTAAGAACAAGTTCGGTTACGAAATCAAGGACGTGATGACCCTCGAAAAGGCTCTCGCTGCTTTGAAGACCGCTACTGAAAACGCTGGTTACGTTTTCGGCAAGGACATCAAGATCGCTCTTGACGTTGCTTCTTCCGAATTCTGCGACAAGGAAACTGAAAAGGAAGGCTCCAAGGCTGTTACCTACACGTTCAAGAAGAGCACCAAGAAGACTGTCAAGTCTGCTGACATGGTCAAGCTCTATGAAAAGCTCATCGACAAGTACTCCATCTTCTCCATCGAAGACGGTCTCGATGAAGCTGACTGGGCAGGTTGGAAGGTTCTTACCGACAAGCTCGGTTCCAAGATCAACCTCGTTGGTGACGACCTGTTCGTGACCAACCCGACCATCTTCGACGAAGGCATCAAGGCTGGCATCGCTAACGCTATCCTTATCAAGGTGAACCAGGTCGGTTCTGTTTCTGAAACCCTCGCTGCTATCAAGCGCGCTCAGGTTGAAGGCTATGCTCCGATCGTTTCTCACCGTTCTGGCGAAACTGAAGACACCTTCATTGCTGACCTCGCCGTCGGTACTGCCGCTGGCCAGATCAAGACTGGTTCCCTCTCTCGTACGGACCGCGTCTGCAAGTACAACCGCCTCCTCCGCATCGAAGAAGAACTCGGCAAGGCTGCTGTCTACGCTGGCGATCCGCGCAAGGGTGCCAAGGCTGCTAAGGCTCCGGCTAAGAAAGCTCCGTGCAAGAAGGGCTGCAAGAAGGCCTAATCAGGCGAGAGTCGCGACGGCAAGCTTGCTTGCCGGCATGACCGAGCCGCTTAGGACTGCGCTACAAAGTAGCGCAACGCTAAGTAAGGCGAACGTCGCAACTGCGACCGTCTTTTTAGAACAAAGTATCTAAAAAAGAGCCTCGGCTAAAAGCCGGGGCTTTTTTGCATTTGGTGATTTTCTTGCCCTTAAACTTGAAACGTGGATAGATTCTAACTATATTTGGCAATAACACAAAAAACAACCCTTAAATCAAGGCTAGGAAAATGTCAGATCGTTTTATCGTGACCGGCAACTTTACCGATGATCCGTTTGCCATCGACATGGCTCAGTACATCGGTCTCCGTGAAGATATCTCCGACGTGGTCTCCCTGAAGACTTTCGCCAACTCCGAATTCTGCCCCCGCTACATGCTGGATATGGACGACTTGGAACATATCGGCAAGCGCCTGGAAGGCAAGATCGTCTTGATTTGCTCTGTTTCTAACCATGAACGTAGCCGTAACGACTACGCCATGCGTAACTGCATCCTCGCTCGCGCCGCCAAGGACAACGGTGCAGAACAGGTCGTCCTGGTTGAACCGGACCTCTTCTACAGCGCCCAGGACCGCGGCCCGCACCGCATCGGTGAACTCGAAAAGGATCGCCCGGACATCGACCTCAAGAAGTTCGACGGCCAGGCATTCACGAGCCTCCTCTACGCCCAGCTTTTGAAGACTGCCGGTGTCGATGCCGTTGTCACCTGCCACAACCACAGCATCAAGGTGCAGAACCTCTTCAACGAAATTTTCGAAGGCAACTTCCACAACTTGATCCCGACGGACGTTTACGCCCACTACATCAAGAACAGCAACTTTGTGCAGACCGGCAAGGACGGCAACAACCTCGTGATCGTCTCCCCGGACAAGGGCGCACGCCCGTTCATGAACGCCGTGTTCGACGCTCTCCAGCTCCCGGAATGCAAGCGCGTCGTGATGGACAAGGTCCGTACTGGCGAACGTGAAATCAGCATGACCTTCAACCCGGAACTCTCCGACATCAGCATCGAAGAAATCGAAGGCAAGGACGTGATCGTGTTCGACGACATGGTCCGTACCGGTACGACGATCGTGCAGTGCTGCGAACACATCAAGAAGGGCAACCCGAACCGCGTCTGCTTCGGTGTCACGCACTTCCACACGAGTGCCGAAGCCCGCGAAAAGCTCAACAGCCCGGCTATCGATGAAATCCTTACGACCTCCACGCTCCCGGATATCATGAACCGTGACTGCCAGGGCCGCCTCCGCAAGAAGCTCACCGTGCTTAAGCTCGGCAAGTGGATTGCTCGCCACGTGATGCAGATGTACGGCATGGACGATGGCCGCTTCGAGAAGGACTTCTACAAGATCGATATGTCCTCCAAGAATCCGCGTTGGCCGCCTGCATTCTTCTAATCTTTACCGTAAGGTTTAAGTCCCGGACTTGTTGTCCGGGATTTTTTTTCGGTTTTGTACGGTTAGTTTGAAATATTGGATATAAATCGTATTATTTTTATAAGTATGAACAGAATGGGATTCTTTTATGGGTGAAGAAAACACGATTCCACTATCGACTAATATCCTTGATCGCGTCGATATCGGCCTTTGGGCAGTAGAAATTGACGAAGGCTGCGCGCCGAGGATGACCGCTAACGGAACTATGCTTAAATTGCTCGGTCTTCCGGAAGGTTCTTCTCGCGAAGACGTTTTCCACGCTTGGTTCGATAATATCGATCCGGATCATTTTTCCGAGGTCAAGTCCTACGTCGATAAGATGAGCGGTGGCGGATATGCCGAAATTCAGTATCCCTGGCATTCCCCCGATGGTCGTGTCCGTTTTGTTCGTTGTGGCGGGTCCCGCAATTATAGTTACGAAAAGGGTGTCCGGCTCGAAGGCTGGCACCGCGATATCACGGAACTCCCGATTATCCAGAAGGTGGCCGAGGGCGAACTGCGCAATGAAATCAAGGGGATGGGGCTCGATTCCCAGCGCGAACGCCTGAAGAGCGCCGTCAATGAAAAGTTGTATGGCAAGGCGATTCTTGACAAGGCCTACTGCTACTTCAAGGTGAACCTTTCCGAGGGGAAGATTTCGCGTCCGTTTATCCAGATTGTCGATGGCGAGTCGGTGGATGTGAGCGATTCGCTGGGAGGCATTTTCCCGTCGTACGATGCGGTTATCGAGTCCATTGCAAACCAGCTTGTCGACCAGGAATATAGGGACGATTTCATCCAGCATATGTCGGCGAAGTCTCTCATTGAGCAGTTCAAGAGGGGCGACTCCATTCCGGAATTTACCTGCAGATGCTATTCTCCGCACATCGGCTGGCACTATAGCCGTTTTGTGTGCTACCTGTCCAAGGACGAGATCCTGAACGAATACCAGGCGATGATGGTGGCGTACAACGTCTCGGAACAGCAGAAACAGGAAGCCGCCATTCGCAACTGCATCGACGTGCTTTATATGGAAAAGCGCTCCAAGGATGCCGTTGAGGACTTGCTTTCGACGCTGGCTACGTTCTATGCGGCCGACAGGGCCTACATCCTTGAAATCGACAAGGACCATCAGTTCCTGAGCAAGACATACGAATGGTGCCGCAAGGGCGTTCGCCCGTTAAAGTCGGATCTTCAGCATATTCCGGCTGATGTTATCCGTCCGTGGGTCGAGGCCGTGGGCGACAAGGACGCCGTCTATCTGGATTCGCAGAATGACGAATCGGGCGTGTGGTCGCAGCTTTACAGCCTGTTGCCGATCAAGGACATCAAATGCCTCAGTGCCGCAACTATTGTTTCGAATGGCCATCGTAACGGCTTTGTCGTGATTGACAATCCGAAGGAATCGCTGAAGAACTTTGCCATCCTCAAGCTTGTCGCAGGGTTTGTCGAAAGCGAAATCAATCGCAGAAAGCGTATGGACGAAGATGCTGCCGTGACTTCGCTTTTGGCGTCGGACTACTCGTGCATTTTCTATTGCGATCTGGATGCGGACCAGGTGACAGTCCACAAGCTGCACAGCCGGTTTAAAAAGTCGCTATGCCATTCCCAGAATTGCCTGACTTACAGTGACGCCATCGAGTTCATTACCCAAAAGATCATTTCGCCTAAAAGTGCGGACGAGGTGCGTTCCAAGTTCTACGTCAAGAATATAAAGACGCTTCTCCAGAAAAATGGAGTCACCAGCTTTGAGTTTGTAAACAGCATCGACCATTTCTGCGAATGCAAGATTGTCGCGGTGAACAAGAACAAGAGCTCCTTTGTGATTGGCTTTGCCGACAAGGATGAGCAGATCCGCATTGCGCGTATGCACCAGAAAAAGATCGAGCAGGATCTGGAAATCATTGATATCCTGGCATCGGAATACACGTCGGTCTATTACATCGACCTGGAAAAGGATACCATCACTCCGTATTCGATGAACAAGGAATCGGAATCGCTGTTCGGTAGCCGTTTCCGTTCGGGTGTGTCGTATTCCAAGGCGTTCGAGGAATATGTGGACCGCGTTGTCTGGGAACGTGACAAGCCTATGATGCGCAAGGCGGGTGCGCTTGAAAATATCAAGAAGCAGCTGGACGTGCAGAAGACGTTCTTGACGACATACCGTGGCGATGTCGATGGCAGGCCGCATTATTGTGAAATGAAGTTCGTGAAGGTGGGCGACGAACTGGCGCGTCCGCGTGCGGTGGCCCTTGGCTTTGCCGAAAAGGACGACCTGATCCTCAAGGACTTTGTGAACGACATCTTGTACGATGACTACTTGTCCATTTACTTTGTCAACGTCGACGACAACTCGTTCCGTACGATCAAGGCTTCCAATGTTCCGTGGATCGAAAAGCGCCCGCTCTATAGTTTTTACTTCTACGAAATCAATAAGATTTGCGATATCGTCAAGGACGAATTCAAGGTAGAATGGAGCAGGCTCTCTGACGTGTCGTATGTGCGGCGTTTCTTGAAGGATGCTTCTCAGAGGGAACTTGAATTCAAGGTGCTGAGTGGTGAATGGGTCCGTGCGAAGTTCACGACCATCGAACGCAATGACGAAAACGAAGTGGTTTCGTTCGTGCTTTCGTTCATATTTTTGAGCGATGAACAGGTTGAAAAAATCGAGCTTGATGCAAAGATTGCCGAACAGAACGACTTGCTCGAAAAACAGCACACCATGCTGCAGAAGGCGCTTTCGATGGCGCAGTCGTCTGACCGCGCGAAGACGACGTTCCTTTCGAACATGAGCCACGATATCCGTACGCCGATGAATGCGATTGTCGGCTTTACCGGTCTTGCGATGACGCATATCGACAACAAGGAACTTGTCCTGGACTACTTGAAAAAGCTGGGACAGAGTTCAAAGCACTTGCTGTCGCTCATCAACGATGTGCTTGACATGAGCCGCATCGAATCGGGCAAGATGGTTCTTTCCGAAAATGACGAAGACCTTTCCGAAATCATCTATACGCTCAAGGACATTGTCCAGGCGGACGTGGATGCAAAGAACCTCTCGTTCGAAGTGAAGATGAATGACGTCCGCAATACCGGCATTGTCTGCGACAAGCTGCGACTCAACCAGGTGCTGCTCAATGTGCTTTCGAACGCCATCAAGTACACGCAGGCGGGCGGTTCCGTTGCGCTGGAGGTGTTCGAGAAGGAATCGTTGAAGAAGGGTGCTGCTTTGTTCGAATTCCGTGTCCGCGATAACGGCATGGGCATGAACGCGGAATTCCTCAAGATGATCTACGATCCGTTCACACGTGCGAATTCTTCGACGGTGAGCGGTATCCAGGGAACTGGCCTCGGTATGTCCATCACCAAGAACATTGTGGAGATGATGGGCGGCAGTATCGAAATCTTCAGTGAAGAGAACAAGGGAACCGAAGTCGTTCTCGATATTGATTTCAGGCTGCACAACAAGAACGAAAATGCGGTGGATGCGCCTGCCGCTGAATTTGACGTGAAGGGTAAAAAGATCCTGGTCGTCGAAGACAACGAAATGAATCGTGAAATCGTATGCGACCTTCTCAACGATTTTGGCCTTACGGTCTTTACTGCCGAAAACGGTCAAGAGGCTGTCGACAAGATCAAGAATTCCAAGCCAGGGCAGTACGACCTTGTCCTTATGGACGTGCAGATGCCCGTGATGGACGGCTATGCGGCGACGCGTGAAATCCGCAAGCTCAGGGAACCGTTCCAGTTCAACATCCCGGTTGTCGCGATGACGGCAAACGCCTTTGAAGAAGACCGCCGGGCGGCTCTTGATGCGGGTATGGACGAACATGTGGCCAAGCCGCTAGACGTTGAAAAATTGAAGTATATTTTGGCAAGATTTATTAAAAAGTGAAGATTTGATGTTTAGAAATATAGAAGGTGTCCATAACGAAAGGGTGATGCACCGCGATCACCTTATTTTTGCCATCGTTCTTGTTGTGTTGACCAGTTTGGCTTTTGTGCTTGCTTGTCAAAAGTTGTTGAAGATTGTCGAGGACGGGTGCTACGCCAGGCTGCGCGAGTACGCCAATGTGGTTTCGCATGAATTTGTGATGAACAACCTTCATTATGGCGGAAACCTCCAGTTCGTGGCCGACGCCCTGAGCGACCGCGAGGATTATTCTGTCGAGGGACTGCGGCCGAAACTGGATGATATGCGGACGTTCTTGCAGAACCAGAAAATCCACATCCTTTTGCCGGGCGACACGATCATTATGCCGAACGGTGCCGTGATTGACGCCTCGTTGATGCGCCTGTCCTATAATGCGGAATATTCGCCGAATCCGCACGTGACGCTTCATCTCGAAAGTGAAGACCAGAACGAAAAGCTGATGTTCCATTTTGTTCCGGTCAAGAGTCGCGGGAATACGGTGGCGATGGTCTTCTGGAACTTTAGCCTGGGACTGATCCACCAGTATTTACGCTCGGACAAGGGCTATGACCGCAAGATGTTTGTCAATGTCGTCAACCGTGATGACGGCCGCCTGATTGTCGATACCGAACACGATTCCCTGAAAAGCATTACGGATTACAGGAACGAAAAGGATAACGAAAACGGTGGATATTCCACGGTCATCGAAAATATCCTGATGGGCAAGGACGGTGAAATCTGTATCGAGAATTACTGGGAAGAATCCAACTGCTTCTACTATTTGCCGATTGCGGTGAACCATTGGAGCGTGGTCATTTCGTCACCTGAAAAGCATGCGATGGCGGCGGTGCATCGGATCCGCTTTATTCTGCTTTGCTTTGGCATGGTGGTGCTGGCGTTCTTTATTGCCTATTTTGTGCTGTTGCGCCGCGTGGCGAGCCGCTGCTTTGCTGCCGAGGCTGACCGTACCAAGCGCGAGGATGTGGGCCGTGTCCGTTATATGCAGATGAAGATGCTCGGACTTTTGTCCAAGAACTTCATTACCGTCTATTACGTCAACCCGGCTACAGGTTCGTATGTGGCATACACTAGCCCCAAGTCGGATCTGTACAACGAAATGACGAACCGTTTCGATGTGAATGTCTCGATTTACGACATCATGAACAACGACAAGTTGACGAAGATCCACAAGGATGACCTGGAACTTTGCCATAGCGTGTTCAACAAGGAATCGTTCCTTGAACTCTTGAATATGGGCGAGTCCCGGAAAGTCGTGGATATGCGCTGGTTCATCAACGGCAACTGGGTCTGGATCCGTCATACGCTGATTGGCTTTGGTGCCGGTGACGATGGATATGTGGTGATCGGTGTCGAAGATGTGAATGCCGAGAAGATTGCTGTTGAAGCCGAAAGGGAGAGACTTTCAGTGATCAACGGACTTTCGGAAGACTTCTCGCTGGTGAGCTTTATCAACCCGTCGACGATGGAAGATCACCTCTATTATGTCAAGAAGAACAACTGGGCCGACAATCCGAACTGGAAAAAGTTCGGAAATTTCGAGGACCGCCTGAGGCTTATCGGCAATACGCTTGTGCATCCGGATGACCGTCAGAAGTTCATGGAAATGACGGCCCGCGATGTCATCATGGAAAAGCTTTCTGCAAAGAACGCCTACTACGTGAACTACAGGATGATTATCGACGGTGCTGTTGAATACTGGCAGCTCAAGCTTGTGACGACAGGGAAGGGAACTGTTGCCCAGAAGCAGGTGGTGGCTGGCTTTATCAGCGTCGACGAATCGACACGTTTGCAGCTGGAACAAAAGGAACAGCTCGAAACGCAGGCCGAGGCGTTAAAGCAGGCGCTTTCTGCAGCCCAGGCGGCAAACAACGCCAAGAAGGAATTCCTGAACAGCATAAGCCATGAAATCCGTACACCGCTCAATGCCGTGATCGGCCTTACGGAACTTGCGACTTCGCATATGGACGACAAGGAGCGCGTCAAGGATTGCCTGGTGAAGATTGACCAGAGTTCTGACCGCCTGCTTTCCATCATCAACGACATTCTGGACATGAGCCGCATCGAGTCGGGCAAGGTCGATGTTCACGAAGCGCCGATGCGCTTGTTCGAAGTCCTCCACGAAATTGAACGCGACATCCGTACGGATTTGCAGACGAAGAACCTGAAGTACGAACTGGATTGCGTCGACATCAGCGACGAAGAAATCGTATGCGACAGGGAACGCCTAAAGCAGACCTTGCTCAGAATCCTCTCGAACTCCATCAAGTTTACGAAGGAGGGCGGTCAGATTACGATGAGCGTTAAGGAAACGCACCTGTCCAAGTCCAGCTATGCGGCTTACGAGTTCAGCATTCGCGATAACGGTATCGGCATGAACGAGGAATTCCTCAAGCGCGTCTACGATCCATTTGCAAGAGAAGCCTCGACTTCGGATGATGTCCGCGGTATGGGTCTTGGCCTTGCCATTACCAAGAACGTGGTCGAGATGATGGGTGGCCAGATCGAAATCGCCAGCCGTCCGAATGTCGGTACCGAAGTGACCATGAATTTTGAGTTCAAGCTTGTGCAGTCGAAAAAGAACGGCGCGAAGGATGGCAAGGAGGATCTGGAAAAGTCGGGCTTTGCCGGAAAGCGGATCCTCCTGGTCGAAGACAATATCCTCAACCGAGAAATTACGATGGAAATTCTCCAGGACAACGGCCTGATCGTTACCGCCGTAGAAAATGGCGACGTCGCCGTGAAAATGCTCTCGAAGGCGACAGAACGTCCGTTCGACCTGATCCTCATGGACGTGCGCATGCCCGTGATGGACGGTTACGAGGCTACCAAGCTTATCCGTGCCCTGCAAAACAAGGACGTGGCGGATATCCCGATCGTTGCCATGACGGCGAACGCCTTTGACGAAGACCGCAAGGCTTCTTTCGAGGCGGGCATGAACGAACACATTTCTAAACCTGTTAGCATCGATAAGATGAAGGATGTACTTGCCATGTTCCTATAAAAAATATATATGCTAGGTGTGTTATGATAGGGTTGATACAATTACCATTATTATGGCTTACAATTCATGTACAGCTGTAAAAAAATGAAAAAAGTTATCTATATTGGAATATAGTATGTCAGCACGAGTAACTAGCAGCGATAAAATCGAAGAAATGTTCCCGGAAACCCCGGTCCGTAAAATCATAACCCCGATTGAACGCCTCATGAAGGTGGAAACGACGGGTGGCATAGTGCTTATCATTATGACGCTTGCCGCACTCCTTTGGGCGAACCTCAGCCCCTCATCATACGAACACTTTTGGCATTTGCCATTCATGCTGACTATCGGCAGTTGGGTGGGAACCGGTGACTTGCACTGGTTCATCAACGACGCGCTGATGACGATCTTCTTCTTCAATATCGGTCTTGAAGTCAAGGGCGAAATGACCTATGGCGAACTTCACGACCCCAAGGCGGCAAGCCTCCCGATTATCGCAGCTGCTGGCGGTATGCTTTTCCCGGCCTTGATCTACTTGCTCCTCTGCCCTCCGGGAACTTCTCACGGTTGGGGTATCCCCACGGCGACGGATATCGCGTTTGTGGTGGGCTGCATGGCGATTTTGGGCAAAAAAGTGCCGCATGCGCTCCGCGTGATGATTTTGACGCTTGCCATTGCTGACGATATCGGTGCCATTCTCGTGATTGCGATTGGCTACCCGAGCGGAGACGGTATCAACTTTGCCGCTCTCGGTATTGCTTTTGCCCTCCTTGCCTTGATTAACGTGTTCTTCCGCATTGGTGTGCGCAACTTGCTTTTGCACGGCATCCTCGGCGTTGCCATCTGGGCGTTCTTTGTCAAGTCCGGTGTGCATCCGACGATTGCTGGCGTGCTGCTTGGCCTTTCTGTGCCGGCAAAGCCGGTTGTGGCGAAGGGTGTGGTGGCTCGCTTTGCGAACAGTGTCGGTAATGTGCTTGATGGTGATGCCAAGGTCTCTGGCGAAGAGAAGTACCGCGTGTTCAACTTGCTCCAGTGCGGTGCCCGTGAAAGTATTTCGCTCCAGGAACGTATGTACAAGCCTCTCGTGCCGTGGGTGAACTTTGCAATCATGCCGCTCTTTGCGCTCTCGAACGCCGGTGTCGAAATTAAGCTTGGCGGTCTTGACGTTCCTGTGCTGGGTGCCGTTGCCTTGGCCCTTGTGTTCGGTAAGCCGATCGGAATCTTCCTCTTCAGCCTTTTGTCCGTAAAGATTGGCGTGTCCAAGAAGCCGAGCTATTCCTGGAAGGTCCTTTGGGGTGGCGGTATGCTTGCCGGTATCGGATTTACGATGGCTCTCTTTGTGGCCGGACTCGCTTTTGAAGACGGCGCGAACAAGGATTCTGCAAAGCTTGGCATTCTGCTCGGAAGCTTTAGCGCCGCCATCCTCGGTACCATCTATATGAGCATCGTATCTAAAGAGCATAAGCAGTAGGAAGTAGACTGTAGACGGTAGGAAGTTGACCGTCCGCTCATCCTTGATTTGTCATCCCGGCCGCAGTGCCGGGATCGCCATATACGGTTCAAATTGCGTTTTTCTAAAGGCTAAATGACTAACGACCAATGACCAAAGCTCACTTCGTCTATATGCTCCGTTGCAAGGGTGAACGCATCTATACGGGTTACGCCGTCGATGTCGAGGCCCGCTATAGCGAACATTGTAGTGGAAAGGGAGCCAAGTTCACAAAAGCGTTCCCGCCAGAATGCGTGCTGCGCACGTTCGAGCTGGAAACCCGCGAAAAGGCCCTCCGCCTGGAAGCCCGCATCAAAAAGCTCAAGAGACCCCAGAAAGAACTTCTTGCCGCCGGTGACGAAACCTTGTCCGCATCATTGCGCGAAGGCCTTGACGAACTTTTGAAACCCCGGCGGAAGCGTCTGTCGAAAAAGCGCCGTAAAAAGACAGCTTAATCGTTTGTCCGGGGTGTTGTCTATTGCTTTCAAAATAGTGTATTTTATTAAAGTTACTTTTTGAAAGTAGACTATGCTATCTATCGAAGACGCCAAAAATCAAGAGGACCTGTTTCAAATAAAGGCTGCCATCATGAGCAAAAAGCTCGAAGGTGTTGGCGGCCGAAAGGGCGTGACCGAAATATTGGCATTGTCCCTGGATGCCCACCGTCACAAGGATTACCAGAAGTCCCTGAAAATTCTGGAACCGTTGGTTGAGGCGATAAAGGATCATCCGTTTGCATCGGGTGACGCTATGGACTATGTTTCCATTTCCGATGAGATGGAATGGGCGCTTCATCACAATTTCTTTCAAAAACCGTCTAGGCAGGTAAAGAACGTTAGTGCTGTCTGCCCGATAGAGTTTGTTTGGCGCCAGTATGGTTTGTCCGCATTGGAAGAAGGTGATTTTGACAAGGCGAGAAGTGCCGTTCTGAAGGCCATCCAATGGAATCCGGTGTCTGCAAAATATCGGCTGATGCTTGCCATGACCCATCGTGATGAGGGCTCGTTAGATAACATTCTGGATGACATTCTCCCGGCGATGAAGTTTGTGTATAAACCGGGTGACTTGGTTTGCTGTTTCAGGTTGTTGCGGGATTACTATCTCCACAAAAAAATGTACAAGGAATTTTTGTATTGCAGCATATTGCGGTCGCGTTTCACGACATCGGATGGAGACCTGAATGATATTTTTGTGGATATGGTGCAGTTTATCAAGGCCACTAAATTCGATTACGACAAACTGTCCAACGAAGATATTTTTGAGACCTGTAAAAGGTGTGGATTTGAGCCGGGATTCAATCCCGAAGTTCTAGCCGTCGCCCAGAGGTGCTACGAAGAATCGTTCCTTGCCGGCGATTCTGCAAAGGCGGCTTATTTTGCAAGGATTATGGCCGACCTGAAAACCGTACAAGAAAAAAGAGATGCCGTAAATCTGCGGCAACTCTTCGAAAGTCATCGGAACCCGGTGAGTTAAATCTTATTTCATCACCAGGTCAACGACTAGCGCAATCGCCATGCCGATGCTGCAAACGCTGATGAATCGCTGGATGAACTTGTTGCCTTTTTTGCGCTGTGTGAAGCTGCCGAGATAGCCGCCGAGCCAGGCGCCTGCCGCCATAATAATCGCGATGGGCCAGTCGATTTTCCCGGAGAGTCCGAGTGCAACAGTGCTTACGATCAGGAACACGTTCGTGAGGGCGTTCTTGACGGCGTTCACGTGAATCGGGTCGAGGCCAGTGTAACGCGTGAGGCTAAAGATTTGTACAAAGCCGACGCCCACCTGCACGATGCATCCGTAAACGGCAATCAAGAAGAATCCGATGGCGCCTTTGACGGTGAGCTTTTCGGGTGGAGTGGCGGGGGGCTTTCCGAGAATGTCCTTGCGCAAGTTGCTCATGATGACCACAAGACAAATCACGACGGCGAGAATTGCCTGGAACAGCTTGTCGCCAATGCGGACCAAGAAGCATGCGCCGAGCAGTGCGCCGAAGAATGTCGGCAACAACAGCTGCATAAAAATCTTCTTGTTCAGGTAGCCGTGTCGGGCGAGGTTGATGGCACTGCTGAAGTTCCCGATGATGAGTCCGATGCGGTTCGTGCCGTTGGCGACCGTGGCGGGGAGCCCGAGGAAGATCATAATAGGGAGGCTAAGTGTGGAGCCGCCCCCGGCGATGCTGTTGATGAGGCTTACGACTGCACCCAAAATAAAGAATGCCGGGTACTGGGCGTAATTCCACCAGTCTGTCATTTGGCAAGTTCCTTTTCGATAAACTTCTTGTTGCTTTCGACCTTGTCGCGCTGCGTCGTTTCTGGGAATTCGGCAAGGCATTTGTCGAGCGGTGCGATGGCGTCGTTCAGCAGCTTCTTTTTCTTGGCTTCGTCGTTTTGCTTTAGGGACTTTGCAAAAATCTGCGAAGTGACTTTGCGCTGCTTGTTGCAGTAAGCGTCGGCAAGAACGATGTACTTTTCGTTCGCTTCCTTGCGGAGCTTGCTTGTCTTGAGCTTGTTCAGCAAGTCCTTGGCCTTTTCGAACTTTTCGTTTGCGATAAGCGTGTCCGTCTGGGCAAGTGCTGCGGCGGGGTCTTGCTTTTCCCACATCTTGGCGGTTTCGGAGTCGAGCGATTTTTCGAGTTCGTCGACGTGCGTCAAGAACGCTTGCACGTGCAACGTGTCTTCAAAATCGCGATAGCGGATGCGGAACGTTTCGGTCTGCTTGCGGGCTTCTGCAAACTGAGCCTTTTCATCGGCAAGAGCCTTGATTTCGTTGAATTCCTTGGAAGCCTTCTTAAGTGTGTTCGAATAAGCGATTTTCTTCTGGTCTTTAGCCCAGTTCGCAAGCGAGTCGCCTGGTGCGAGTTGCGAAATCAAGCTGTCGGCAGTTTCTGCGACCATGCTGTACGAGGCCTGCACGCGGTTCATGTTTTGGATCTGGAGCGCCATGGACTCGAATTCTTTTGCCTTTTCTTCACGGCGTTTGCCGAAGTCGTTGCGCAGCGTATCCGAATGGGCTTGCCATTCTTGCCACATCGGGGCCATTGTCGAGAAGCTGTTCAAGATGACGGAGGCGGAGTCCGTTTGTCCTGCACGGCTGAGCGTGTCCGCGTAGTTAAAGACGTAATTGGCGAGCGCCGGGAATGCCTTGTACGGATCCATCGTCGTTTCGAGCGTGCAGTGCGAAAAGTGCGTCTGGTCGCAAGGCGGCAGCATCATCATGACGGTGTCGACTCTAGTTTGTACAAGGACCGTGGGCGTCACGTCTTGTGCCTGGTCGGGAGTCGATATCTTGAACTGGTCGAGAATTTGCGAGGCGCTGTCACCGGTGACGACCTGCATCTCGGAGTAGGTTCCGGTCTGCGTTCCTGCCGACTGAACTGTATCTTGCCCTAAGATTACCGGAGATGGCGGGACGCTTACATGCGTTGCGTCAGGTGCGGGGCACTGGTTTGTTCCGATACACGCCGAGAGCGAAAGTGCTGCTGCGGTTGTTGCCATCTGAACGAAAACAGTCTTTTTTGACATGTAGCATCTCCGAAAAAATGATGAAACCATCAACAAAAATAACAATTTACTCGCCGTCGACTTCGATGGGCACGAAGGCGTTTTTGCTGTTGAAGTTTTCGGGCAAATCCCAGTCGTCGTCCTTGGGCATAGTGGCTTGCGGCTTTTGCGGCTGAACAGGCGTGAACGTCTGCTGCGTGTTAAGCGGAGTCTGCTTTGCTGCTTCTTGAGCCTTCTTTATGGAGTCGGCCTTCATGACTTCAGAAACGGGTCTTGCGTCAGCAGGAATGGCTTGCTGGGCTGCCGGCGTTGTAGCCTGAGCTGTTGCAGGGGCTACGTTCTCGGAACCCGTTGTGGCGCTTGGCTGTGCGTTGCCCGGTGCTGAGGCTGCTGCGTTCCCGGCCTGTGTTTCCGTCTGCGGAACGGTGGACGGTGCAGACTGCGGCATTGGCAGGCTTACCACGATTCCGGACCTTGCAATCGTTTCGGCGGCAATCTTTTGCACCTGCGGCGGCGTGAATCCCGGCACGTCGAGCCACGGCAGCGGGCGGCCCTTTTCTCCATTTACGAGCGCTTCGCCTGTCATCGGATCGACAGTGAGTTCTCCACGTTCGTTTGTCAGCATCAGCGGCACTTCGCCTGTGGCGAGCATCGAAATGTCAAGGAAGTCAATCTTGTTCGGAAGTCCGAGAATTTCCATCTCTTCCTTGGCGAATGAAGCCCACTGCGGCAGGCCGCCGCTGGCGCCTGCAATACGCGTGCGTCCCGATTTCAAAGGCTTGTTGTCGTCAAAGCCCACGTAGCTTCCGATCGCCACAACAGAATCCAGGGCAATCCCGTTCTTTTCATTGACGTACGTCGGGAGAGCGCCCAAGAATGCCACGTTCCTGTAATCGTTTGTCGTACCCGTCTTACCCATTACCGGGAAGCGAAGCTTCGTCTTTTTATCGGGGCTGTAAATGCTGAGAGCCGAGAGCTGGCTGTGTGCCGTACCGTTTGTGAACACGGAACGCAGCATCACGCCCACCTGTGTTGTCACGGTATCGTCAAGCACAGTCTTCGATTCCATCTTGTTCCTAAAGATGACGCGTCCGTCGCGGTTCTTGATTTCCTTGATGAAGCACGGTTCGGTCCAGTCGGCATCCTTGCACTTGTAGATTTTTCCAGTCAGGAGCGTCTGGTAAGCGGTGCTGATTTCGGCAAGCGTAATGTCGTTCACGCCGAGCGGCATGCTGAACACTTTCTGCAACTTCTGGTGGATGCCGATTTCGTGGGCAAAGCGGGCGTAGTCGGCCATCGCAAGCGCACGGCGGTAATCAGGCCAGAAACGCAGATGAGCCATATCAAAGTAATCAGCTTCGCTGTCTACCGGTTCGATCATGGCGTTCAAGCGCTTAAAGTCGGCAAGCGTAAAGTTGTCCGCAAGCTGCACGGAATCGAGCGGTGGCAATTTTGCCGATTCGTCCGGGTCGAGTTCCTGGATCTCGCGGGTGCGCATGATTTCGGAATAGCTCTTGTAATTATGGTTGATGTACTTGACAATCTTCGGATCTCTCTTCGCTTGTTTTAAAGCGATGTCGTTGAATGTTCCGAATCGGAGGTTCTGCACGGCACGAGCCTTGAGGATCTTGCCATCGTTCATGTAGCGTTCCACGAGGGCATCGCGGGCCTTCGTGAATTCGATCTCACGCTTGACCTCTTCCTTCATCATGAGCCCGTGCTTGTCACGCAGGCGTTCCACAAAACGGATGCGTTCTTCGTCGGCTTCGCGGGCAAAGCCGTTTTCGCGGGCGACGTCTTCGAATTCCTTGTCCGAGAGCTTGTCCAAAAGATGTTCCAATAGCCAGATGCTTGCGATGTTCTCGGAACGTGTCGCAGCCCAGGCGATCGTCACGACGTCACCCTTGTTCTTGTGGTCGGGTCGCGGGAAGTAGAACTGGTTCCCGTACTGGAACACGTTGAATTCGTTTTCGAGGTTGTCGAGGTAATTCCAGTTGTATTGCAAGGCGAGAGCGTAAAGGATGGGCTTCCAGCTGGAACCGAGTTGTCGGAGCGCCTTGAAGCTACGGTCGAATCCCGTGTTGTGGAAACCGCCCTGGCTCGCTAGAACCTTGCCGTTCTGGATGGCGACCAAGGCTCCCTGGAGTACCGGTTCCGTTTCGATTTTGCACGGAGCGTAACCGTCAATCGGCGTTTCGTCGATGATGCTCACGAGGAGAATTGCGCCTGGCTTGAGCTGGGTTGCGAGAATCTTGTTCACGTCGCCACCGGCCAGTTTGGCAAAGTCGTTGACCGCCTGTTCCGTGACGATGCCCTTGAGCTGTCCGAAGTTCAGCTTGAGCGATTGGAGACGTCCGGTCGTATCGTAGAAAACGCTATCCACGGCGCCGTAGAGGTAATCGCCCTTGCGTGCATTGCGGGCGCGGTTTGCGAACTGTGCCTTGGGGAGTACAAAACCACCCAGTTGCAGCTGCAGGTTGCTGATGTTGGTCTGCAAGGCGCGCTTTGCGGCGTCCTGGGACTTGGCGTTCAATGTCGTCGTGATTTCGAGCTGGGCCTTGCGCCAGTCTTCAATGCCTTCCTGCTGGAATATTTCGTGGAAGTAATCGCTGTCGAGACGTTCTTCCAGGCGTTCGAGCGTCGTACTCATCGTAAAGCGGAAGTTGCCGTGGTTGAATTCCAACGGCTTTGCGACGGCGGCATCCATATCGGCCTGCTCGATGTAGCCTTCTTCGACCATGCGACCGAGTACGTACTGGAGTCGCTTTTGGCCACGTTCAAGAGCCTTCTTGCGGCGTTCTTCGGAACGCTGGATAAACGGGTCGTAGTTGAACGGCCCCTTGACCGAGCCTGCGATGAATGCACATTCGGCAAGCGTCAGGTCCTTGAGTTCCTTGTTGAAGAAGTACTGGGCGGCAATGGCCACGCCCTTGCCTGTACCCGAAACGTGGAACTGGTTCAGGTAGAATTCCAGGATGTCTTCCTTGGTAAAGTGCTTCTCCATACGGAGCGCATTCAAAAATTCCTTGAGCTTTTCCTTGACGCTGCGTTCTTCGCGTCCGAAAATGTTCTTGACGGCCTGCTGCGTGAGCGAGGAACCGCCCTGACGGAGGTGCCCGGCGCGGATGTTGTTGAACATAGCACGCATGAAGCCCTTGAGGTCGTAACCGTTGTGCGTCCAGTAACGGGAATCTTCTGCGGCAATAAGGGCGTTGATGAGGTTGACCGGGATATCGCCGTAGGGAACGTAAACACGGTGGTTCGCGTCGAAGAATGCGCCCAGCAAGTTCTCTCCATCTTCGTAGAAAACGCGGGTTTCGCCAGAAAGCACCTGCAAAATGGTCGTACGGTTAAAAATGTTGTCCGGATCGCGTTCGGGGAGGATCTTGAACACGACTATATAGAATGGGATGTAGCAAATCAGGGCTACAAGAAAGACGGCAACAATGATTTTGGTAAGCTTATGCATATTTCTGTAAGTCTTTGACTGTTAACGAGTTACAAGATATAAAAGTTTTGGGACCCTGTCCCTCCCTGCGGGGCGAAAAATGTAAAAAATAGGCTCTTTTTTGGGGAAATTGTCCGTTTTTGCCCGTTACCCCTTGAAATTTCGACGAAAATTTGTTAAAATTAGTGTCCCCAAGATGGGAAGATGGCCGAGTTGGCCGAAGGCGCGTCCCTGCTAAGGACGTATAGGACTTAATCCTATCGC
>JBGVAT010000141.1:0-2832 GCA_045224895.1 Fibrobacter sp. | reverse complement strand
CTTGAGAACTGCGGCGGCGTGGTGGATGAAGCCTTCTTCATTAGCCACGACAGCGATTGCCTTTGCGTTCTTCTTGATAGCCTTTTCGGAATACTTGATGATGCTCATGCGCTTGAGGAAGTCATAAACACCGAGCGGGCTGAAGAAACGACCCGTGCCGTTCGTGGGGAGAACGTGGTTCGGGCCTGCAAAGTAGTCGCCCACCGGTTCAGAAGACCACGGACCGATAAACACGGCACCCGCATTTTCAATCTGGGCGGCCATGGATTCGGCCTCGTCCGTCATGATTTCCATGTGTTCCGGAGCAATAGCGTTTGCAATTGCCACACCATCGAACCAATCCTTCACTACGAGGATACGGCCAAAGTTGTCGAGCACCTTCGTGAGAAGTTCCTTCTTCGGGGAATTTTCAACCTGGATGTCCACACATTCGCTAATCATCTGTGCGGTTTCCATGTTGTCCGTAATGCAGATGGCGGCTTCGAAACCAGAACCGTGTTCAGCCTGGCTCAAAAGGTCTGCAGCGACAAAGTCCGGATCGCAGGTGTTGTCTGCAAGCACGAGCACTTCACTGGGGCCTGCCACCATGTCGATATCGACAATGCCAAAAACTTCCTTCTTGGCAACTGCGGCAAAGACGTTACCCGGGCCAACAATCTTGTCGACGCGTTCCACGACGACCTTGCCCTTACCGTCCTTGGCACCGTAAGCGAGGAGGCCGATAGCCTGAGCGCCACCGATGTGGTAAACTTCAGTAATGCCGAGTTCGCAAAGCACAAAAGCCACAGCGCGATTGATTTCGCCCTTGATCGGAGTCACGACAACGATGTCCTTGACGCCAGCGACAATGGCCGGAACCGCATTCATAATGACCGTGCTCGGGTAAATGCCTGCACCACCCGGAACATAGAGACCAACGCGCTTCATCGGGCGGATACGCTGACCGAGAACCACGCCGTCCTTGCCTTCCATGAGCCAGGAATCTTCCATCTGGTTCACATGGAAATCGCGGACGTTCTTGATAGCCTGCTTCAATGCGCGCTGCATTTCAGGCGGGCACTTGGCGGCAGACTTCTTGATTTCGGCTTCGGACACGCGGAGGTTCTTGCCCTTAAGGCCATCGAACTTCTGGGCATATTCCACAGCCTTGGCATAGCCGCCGTTCTTGATGTCGGCAAGAATGTCCATGACCTTGTCGTGAATTTCCTTGCTCGGAGCAACTTCACGACCACAAATTCTGTCAATCTCTTGAGACTTCGGAGTGACTTTTACGATTTTCATTTTAACAGACCTTCTATTTTTAAAACTCTTAAACCCGGCGCGGTTTGGCAAATTGTCGCGGTTCAGCTATTTTACACAGACGCCACATCGAGATGCTTGTATGCATTCGGGATAACGTTGTCTTCAAGCAAAATCTTGTACGTAAGGCCATCGACAAAAGCAGTCCAGCAAGCCTCAATGATGTTGCTCGAAACGCCGACCATATTCCAGTAGCCATGTTCATCGCCAAACGTCGTCCACACGCGAACCGTTGCATCGGATGCCACATTGGAACCGAGCACACGAACCTTAAAGTCGTCCAGGCGCACACTTCCCATGCACGGGAAGAACGGCAAAAGTGCCTTGCGGAGTGCGGCATCAAGAGCGTTCACCGGACCATCGCCTTCGCTCACCTGGTGGCTAATCTTGTCGCCCACCTGGAGCTTGACCGTAGCCTGAGACACAGAAACACCCTGCGGCGTCTTGTCTTCAATCACGCGGTAGTTGAGAACCTTGAACGGTTCCTTGACCATTCCCAAGTGGCGGTAGACCAAAAGCTTGAAGCTCGCTTCGGCGGAGTCGAAATGCCAGCCCGCATTTTCGCGTTCCTTGATTTCCTTGAGGAGACTTGCCACCACCGGATCCTTCTTATCGATGCCCGGCTTGATGGCCTTGAGCTTTTCGACAACGAGAGAACCACCGGCCTGGTCACTTGTCACGAATACACGGTCGTTACCCACAGTATGCGGGTCGATATGTTCAAAACTGCGGCTGACTTTCATGACGCCATCAATATGCGCACCGCCCTTATGGGCAAATGCGGCATCGCCCACGTACGGGGCATGCACGTCGCTCGGCAAGTTCACAATCTGGTCGATATTGCTGCTCAGCTGGCGCAAGTGCGAGAGCTTCTTTGCAGCGGTAAAATCGCAGTCCATCTTGAACTTCAAATCGGCGGCAATCGTCGTGAGGTTTGCGTTACCGCAGCGTTCGCCGTAGCCATTCACCACGCCCTGCACCATCACGCAACCCGCCTTCACAGCGTAAATCGAGTTCGCCACAGCAAGGCCACTGTCGTTATGCACATGGATGCCAAGCGGCGTCGAAATCTTTTCCTGAACCTTCTTTACGATTTCTTCGATTTCCCAAGGCATCGTTCCGCCGTTCGTATCGCAAAGCACGATGCAATCGGCATGGCCAAGTTCGGCCGCCTTGAGCGTTTCGAGCGCGTATTCCGGATTAGCCTTGTAGCCGTCGAAGAAATGTTCCGCATCGTAAATCACCTCTTCGGAATGTTCCTTGAGGTAAGCAACAGAGGACTCGATCATATCGAGGTTTTCTTCGAGAGTCGTGCGGATAACGTCCGTCACATGCAAATCCCAACTCTTGCCGAAAATCGTCTTGACCGGAGCTTCGGACTTGATGAGCGCCTGCAGAAGCGGGTCGTTTTCGGGCAAAATGCCCGGACGGCGCGTGCTGCCAAACGCGGCAATCTTTGCATGCTTGAGCTTTACGTCCTTGATGAGCTTGAAAAATTCCTCATCGGTCGGATTGCTGGGGTTCGGCCAACCG
>JBGVAT010000140.1:0-9456 GCA_045224895.1 Fibrobacter sp. | reverse complement strand
AAAGGAAAAGGATTTTGTCCGTAAGACCATCGCCTTCACGAAGGCATGGCAGCTCCTTAGCCGTCTCCCGATCAAGATCCGCAAGGTCACTCCGGGCAAGGGCGTGTCTATCGAAGCTAACGACGATAACCCGCTGACCCGCATCACGTGGAATGGCCGTCTCGAAGACAAGTTCATCTTCCGCAGCGCCGTGAAGGACTTGGTGGTCGCTCTTGCTCTCCGCCACTGGCTCATCTACGGCAATCCGATCCAGGACTTCGAATGGCTCGTCGAAAACGAACTCAACTTCAACGATTCCATCCTCAAGTACGCATCCCGCATCTACACGGACGACTTGAAGAACATCTTGATTTCTGAATTCAAGGACAACACGAACTACTACGACACCATCACGACGATCGACAAGGATTCCGGTGAATCTGTGGAACGTCGTTTGTGGAAGGGCTTCTCCAACACGGCTACTTACGACAAGATGATTGAACTCTTGTGCAAGAAGAATCCGGCTTGGGAAAAGTGCCGCGGCGGTATCGAGGTCTTCCTCTAATTTATCCTGTAAAAAGGGTCTAGAATCCGGTTTTGAAGCGCATCCGTAAAATGGGTGCGTTTCTTTTTTTCTATGTTATCGGTGTTAATTTTGAACGTCCCGTTTTTGTATTTTGTACACCGTTGCGTTTTAGAAAGTTTTTAAAATCTGCCCTGTGGGGTTTTGCTGCAAGCAGCATTGTGGCTGTGGGTTCCGTCTGGTCTCAGGATGGAACGCTTAGCTCGTATGAATCTCTTTTTGACGATGAACTTTTTCAGGATGTGCCCGCTCCGAAGTCGTCGGCTCAACCGTCTGTGGCGGTTTCGTCTGCGGCAGTTCCCGCATCGTCCGCTGCTGCGCCTGCGTCATCGGCAAGGCCGGTGTCCTCGTCGGCCAAGTCTGTTTCGTCATCGGCTGCATCGCCGGTGTCGTCCTCATCAACGCCAGCAACATCTGCATCTGCAAAACCGGTCTCGTCAGCTGCTGCAAAGCCGCAGCTGTCGTCTGCCCGTTCGTCGTCTTCGGCTGCTCCTGTACCGTCTGTGACCGTGGCTTCGAATGCTCCGGCTCTGGATGATGCCTCCGAGGTGGCTCCGGACGAATGGACTCCGTCGGTCAAGTACCTCCCGGTTCCAAAGTCTACGTCTCCGCTTGATGGGCTGTTGCCGTTTAGCGGTGTGGGTTCCCGTGCGGGGCTCATGAATACGTCCAAGGGGCAGGTGTTCTCGCACGAGATCGATGTGGCTACCCGTGAAATCGACGTGTCCGAAAAGCGCGTGAATACGGTTTCCCGTACGGATACGACGGTCCTTTGGACATCGCATTATCCCGAACTTGCAGACTACGTTTCGGACATGTACGCTATTGGGCAAAAGCGTCTGTGGCTCAATGGCCTGGTGGGGCAGAACGATGGGTACGAGGCTCCCGAAACAGGTTCCGTCTTTGATATCACAATCCCGGTGAACATGCCTGCCTGGATGAAGGACTTTGGCTTCAACAAGCCGAAGCTCTTGCTCAAGGGCTCGATGGATGTCCGCTTCAAGGGCTATGGCGAAAAGGACGATGCAGAAGGCAGTACCAAGACCAGCTTGTGGCCGTCTCCTTCGTTGGACTACAACCCGAGCTTCATGGTCGAAGGTAAGATTGGTCCGTACATCACGGTCGAAATCAAGAATGTCGATGAAGGCCTGGGCTCGCAGAACGAAATCCGCGTGGTTTACGAGGAATCGTACAAGAACGAATTTGAAGACTATATCTTGCAGCGTGTTGAAGCGGGTACGACGAACTTGTCTTTGACGGGTACGGAATTTACCGGTTATTCTGAAAATCACCAGGGCTTGTTCGGTATCAAGGCCGAATGGAAGCTGGGGGACTGGAAGCTCACGACGATCGCTTCCCAGGATGGCGGTGAACAGGAAGAATATTCCATCAAGGCGAACGAATCGACGACTGAATTCCAGGTGACCGACAAGCAATTCCTCGCTTACCGTTATTACTTCTTGAACCACGAGGCGAGGAAGGCTTACGTGAATGCCGGTATTGCTGGGCGTTCGACTTCGAACTACCCGGCGTCGAACCTCAAGTTGTACAAGAGAAGTGCGCTGAACGTTACTGCCGATGTGATTGACAGTGTCACGGTCGTGTACACGCCTCCGCAGGGCGGAACTCCTGTAGAAAAGAAAGTCGACCGTATGGTCGAAATTCCTTCGAGCGATTTTTCGTATGATTCCAAGACGGGTATCGTAAAGATTAACGGTGTGAATCGTAATACTCTTATTGCCGCCACTTGGAGCGACGATAGTACGGGTCGTATCGGAACGACGCTTTATGATGGCGGAAGGGCTGTCCTTATCCAGTGGGATGCGACGCTTTCGGAACTTACGGATATCGACAAGTTGATGCTCCGCAACGTTTATTCGATCGGCATTTCCGATGCGAGTGCGAATAGCTTTGTCTTGCGTATGAAGAACAAGTCGGGTGTGTCCGGATCTTATTTGAAGACTCTTGGCCTTGCGGATACGACGACCGGTACGCCGTTGGTGAGCGATGCTGCAATCTTTACGAAGGATGCATCGGGTAGCTACACTGGCGAAATGTGGTTGCCCTGTAAGCCGCTTTCGGAATACTCTGGACCGAATGCCGCCGAGCGTGCCCGTGCAAACTGCTTGGAACCGTTGCGCAACTTGGATTCTAGCGCCGCTATGGCGCAGCTCTATACGCTTCCTGTTTATAATCTCTCTCGCTATACGAGCCGTTTCTACTTTGAATCCGTGGGCAAGCGCCGTAACTCCACGATTAGCGTGCGTGACCCGAATTCGAGCTATTCCGTGAACAGCGGTAGCTGCATGGACATTTCTCCGGGTTCAGAAAAGGTGACTGCCGGTTCTACGACGCTTATCCGTGGTACGGACTACGAAGTCAACTACGAGCTTGGTCAGATTGAACTTTTGAGTGAACGCGCCCTTGACCCGAACAAGGAAATCAAGGTCAAGTTCGAATGCGAACCGTTATTCGAAATCGATAACAAGTTGTTGCTGGGCGCCCGTGCTGAACTCCCGCTCGATTTGTACGGCTTTGGTGCAGGTTCCGTCTTTGGTGTGACCGCCCTTTACAGGAGCCAGAGCACAACGGCCGAAGTCCCGACGCTTGGCAATGAACCGTATTCTAGCGTCCTTTGGGGCTTTAACGTCCGCTTGCAGGATTCTGTCCAGGCTTTGACGGACTTGGTGAATGCCATTCCTGGCATCAATACGACTGCGGCCTCGAACTGGCGTTTCGAAGCTGAATTTGCCGGTAGCCGCCATAACGCGAACACGAGCAAGAACCAGACGGCTCTTGTCGAAGACTTTGAATCGACCTCCACGGGTCTTGTCTATCCGCTGTCGAGATTGTCCTGGTACCAGGCTTCTCCTCCGGGCGGTGTGAAGTCGAACATCAGGACTTACATTGAAAGTCAGGACTACCGTCACCAGGGTGAATTTATTTGGCATAGCAACAACACTGAACTCTACAAGTACATTTATCCGAATGTCGGGAACTCCGATGTTGATAACCAGCACTTGACCGTACTTAAGATGACCTTGCGCCCCAATGATGACCTCATGGGTAATTCCTGGGGAGGCATCATGCGCCCGAACAGCTCGTATTACCAGGATCTGAGCGAGATGAAGTATATCGAGGTCGTGGCTCGTGGTAATTCAGGTTCCATCTTTATTGACTTGGGCCTTATCAGTGAAGACCTTTCGATTAGCGGTGAAGAACCTAACGGTAAGTATAACGGCGAAAACCAGATTGGTATGACCGTTGCCCAGCATGATATGGGCCTTGACGAAAGAACGGGTACCGATGAATACAGAGTGGTGTGGGATTGCCGCGTTGCCGGCTGCCGTGATTCCATTTACAAGGCTTCGAACTCCGACGCTTCTACTACGGATATCGCCCGTGACGACTTCAAGGATCTGGAAGACGAGAGCGATCCTCCTGTAAACATCAACGGAACCGAAGGCAACTTGGGCGAACGAGCCTATGATACCGAAGATATCAACCGCAACGGTTCTCTCGATACGGATATTAGCTTTGTCCGTTATCGCATTGACCTGTCCGATACGAACAAGCTTAACTTTGAAGAATTGAAGAACGGATGGCGCAAGTGGACCATTCCGCTGAACCAGTACGATACGATTGTTTCGCCGACCGGAAACGGCTATAAGGAAATTCTTGCTGAGGCGCAGTTCACCCGTATGTGGCTGGGACGCTTGAATCCGGGCATTTCCGAAGCCAAGGTGCAGGTGGTGAGCCTTTCTGTTCTCGGCAACTCTTGGGAAGAATCGACCGTTGCTGATCTTTACCGCACGACGTCTTCTGAAAACTCCCAGATTGTCGAGGTGAACGGTGTCGAAACGCGCGTGACGGAATCTGTGGCGACTCGCGATACGACGTTCATCAAGGTCTCGACCATCAATAACCGCGAAAATGCGAACACGTATTTCAAGTCTCCGAATACGGTGACGGAACGTGATGCCAACTCGAACGCTCCGCTCAAGGAAACGGCTCTTGTTCTGGAATATCGCAATATGAGCCCGGGCCAGGAAGTGGGCGTGACGCGTCTGTTCGAGACGGATCGAAAGAACTTCTCGGCTTACAAGTCCCTGAAGATGGAAATCCATTACGAGACCAAAGCTGAGACGGTGCCTATCCGCTTTGCCTTGCAGTTCGGTGAAGGTTCCATAGACGGTTCTGGCGATTACTACGAATGGAGCTTCCGTCCGTCCAACCTGAAGGACGAAAAGTGCCCGCCCGAACGTCCGCAGGATTGCCACGAACAGAACTGGATTGCGAATGCGTTCGCGATGGATATTACCGATTTCTCGGATTTGAAGCGTGGACGTCATCCGCCTTATTTGGACCCGGTCGTGAAAAAGCTGCCTGGCGAACGTGACGAACAGTTGCGCCTGGTGGGTAATCCGTCCATCACGAATATCGACTGGATCCGCTTTGTGGTTATTGCCGATTCGAACGCCTCCCCGAAGGACCTTGAAGGTAAATTCTGGTTGAATGACCTCCGTCTTTCGGATATGGATACGGAATGGGGCTATGCCGCCCGTGTGAACGGCCAGGTGAACTTTGCTGACTTTATCTCGCTTTCTGGTGCAGTGCGCTACCAGGACGGTAACTTTGCAACGCTTTCTTCTTCGGGACGTTCTCCGAAGCCGGACCTTGCGACAGCCGCTTCGCAGTTGGATCTTTCTGCGGATATGTCCATTGCGCTGAACAAGTTCCTGAACGACTCTCTTGGATTCCACATCCCGATGTCGATCGGTTATCATAGCACGACCAAGCGTCCGTACATGAAGCCGACAGATGATATGATTTTGAAGAAGAGCAGCTTTGTGGACCTCACTGGCGATATGTTCCAGAACGAACTTGCCGTCACGTCGGACAAGGAAGAAAACCGCTTGAGAGATGCTGGCGAGTCCAAGGGCTACGAATCGTTTGTGAGCGACAAGAGCTTTAGCATCAGCTACCATAAGGATTACAAGGCTAGCGAAACCAAGATTGGCGAATTCCTTTCGCAGGCATTCTTGGAACGTCCGGCGTTTAGCTATTCTTACCACCAGTCCGAAGGGCGTTCGACAACGGCTTCTGACTCCTCTTATTCGTACCATACTTTGCTCGAATATAAGTTGGGTACGTTCAGTATGTTCAAGTTCAGGCCGTTCGAAGGCTTGGCCAAGTATTCCTGGCTCAAGGACATCTCGAAGACGGAATTTGAACCGTGGCCGCAGACGTTCGATTTGACTCTGTTCGACTTTAGCTACGTGCGCTATGTGAACCAGACCCGCGATCCGGACTTTGTGGAACCGCAGGTCGACAAGGTGGTGACCTATACCGCAGAATTGAACCACAAGCTCAATATGCGCTGGAACATCTTCTCGTTCCTTTCGGCAAACTACTCCGTCAACATCAGACGTGACATGTTTGGCGGTGGCGACCGCGAAGCGTTCACGAAGGAAAAATTCTTCACGACCTCCGAAGGCGGGTTGTTTGCTTCCGGCTACATTTTTGACCACGACCATTCGGATAGAAAGGTCTACGTTTCCAGGGACAGTCTTGTGATCATCCCGATTGATACCATCGCGAAGGGTGACATGAAGATCGATTTGCAGAATCCGGATTCTTACGAGATCCGTTACGACAGTACGGTGTTCTACAAGGTCGATAGCGTGGGCCATCGTGAATATGGCCGTGCATACGGTATTCTCCGTAACGAACGTTCCAGAAACCAACAGTTCAGGATTAACTTCAATCCCAAGCTGATTCCGTTCTTGCCGTTCAATATGCAGTTCTCGTCTGACTTTAACCAGCAGAAGAGCATCCCGAACGACTTTAGCTTCTATGATCAGTCCAGCATCGAAAAGAACTACTGGACGATTTCGCAGACGAACCGCTTTGAGTTCACTCCGACGCTCAAGATTATCGACATTGCAAACCTGTTTGGGCAGGACAACGCCGTCTCTGGATTCTTGAACAAGCTCAAGTGGCGCGAAGTCAAGTTCAACTGGAATGCCAGCACGAACATGGTGGGTGAAAACTTTACGCTTGCCCAGCTGTACGAAGAACAGGGCGTGACGCCGTTCCAGTATTACCTCTATGGTTTGGGACTTGGCAACGGTCATCGCGGTCGCGGTCTTTGGAACATCATGACGGGCGATATGGGACTTACCGATCGTGACGACTTTACCGGATTTGCGCAGTACAGGAACAAGCACGTCGATACGCTGGTGTACCAGGGCGCCTTCCGTAATGCGGTGTCCCGCTCGTTGCAGATTTCTACGGGCTTTACGCTTCCGATTTGGGATATTTCCATCACGACCGATTTCCAGTGGAAAGAAGACTTCTCGCAGTCTCGTGAAAATCCGCTGTACATCGATACGACGACAATCCTCCCGAAGCTCGGATTTAGCCTTTCGATCCCGAACTTCTCGCAGAAGGTTCCGTTCTTGAACAGCTTCCGCAGCGTAAGCTTGACGCACCGCTTTGACTATACCCGCTCGGTGACGAGTCGTCCGTTCCAGAGTGCCGAAGATTCCTGGTCAAACGTCTGGAATTTCAATCCGCTTGTGCGCCTTTCGTTCTTGACGCAGAACAACTTGCGTATTGAGAATAGCGTGCGCCTGAAGGTTGAATCGACGGATCGCCGTCCGAAGGAAGAAGTGGTCTCGAATCCGTGCTTCCCGAAGGACGAGAAAAACTGCACCGATACGACCAGCTATTTCCTTGAAACGCCGTGGATTCCGACAGCGCTTTATAACGACTTCGGCATCAATATCGGTAATGACTTGACGATTTCGTATCCGCTCAAGCTCAACAAGGGATTCCAGCTTTGGAAGTGGTTCTTTAAGCTCAAGAACGATATTGACTTGAAGTTGACCGCTGGTTACGATTACAAGAAGACGATCCGTAAGCAGTATACTCATGGAAAGGATTACAACATGTACAATGCTGAATCCGGAACGGATGGTATCTACAAACAATGGTCTTACGATTCCGGAATTCCGGAAAATAGGCGTACGGTCTATTATCCGAAACTGACGTTGACGGACCGCACGGTTCCGACGAGAACGCACGAATGGTTCATCCGTCCGAGCGCTTCGTATACGTTCAACAAGATGGCTTCGCTCAGTTCGTACATTGAATACAGGCAAATCCATGAAAAGTTGGACGATGAGACGGCCCACATTCGCCAGATTCTCCAGTTTGAACTAGCGTTGATGCTGAGATTTGATTAACGGCTTTGTTGCTTTGTTGTCACCCCGCACTAGTTGCGGGGTCGCCTTTTTATAAAAGAGTCGTTTTCTATATTATTCAAAAATTCAGGTGACTAAACAAAAGCAGAATAATGATGTCAAAAACTAGAGTCGCAGTCGGTATGAGCGGTGGCGTGGATTCGTCCGTTGCTGCGCTCCTTTTGCAACAGCAGGGTTACGAAGTCGTGGGCGTGACGCTCCGTGTTTTGCCCGATGTCGATAGTGCGTTCGATGCCGAAAACGACCCGAGCGTAGTCCGTGCGAAGATGATTGCCGAAAAGCTTGGCATTGAACATCACGTGGCGAACTGCTCCGACGCTTTTACGGGTGAAGTCTTGAAACGCTGCCATGCGGACTTTTCGCATGCGCGTACGCCGAACCCTTGCTGCTACTGCAATCGCTTTATCAAGTTCGGCTGGATGATGGATTACGCCAAGTCTCTCGGCGCCGATTTCCTGGCGACAGGACATTATGTGCGCATCGAAGAAGTGAATGGCGTGCGCAGGCTTTTGCGAGGCCGCGATCCGGGCAAGGACCAGAGCTACTTTTTGTTCTGGGTTCCCGATGAACGCCGCAATCACGTGCTTACGCCGCTTGGAACGTACGTGAAAAGCGAAGTGCGTGAAATTGCCGAACAGAACGGCTTTGTGAATGCCAAGACGGGCGACAGCCAGGACATTTGTTTTGACATTTACGGATCGCAATACACCGAATTTTTGAAGGATCGCTTTGGCGAGATGACCCGCCCGGGCCGCTTCGTGGATGAGAAGGGCAAGGTGTGGAACACGCACGATGGGTTCCACAAGTACACGGTTGGTCAGCGCAAGGGTTTGGGCGTGGCGATTGGCGTGCCTGCGTTCGTGAAGCACGTGGACCCGGAAACAGGTGACATTCTGGTGACGGGTGACAAGTCGTCGGTCTGCTTTGATCACGTGGAAATGGTGAACTGCGAATGGCACGGCGGTGCGCGGGAGGTCGGGACGACGTTCCGCGCCGAAGGTATGGTGCGTTACCGCCAGCGTGCCGTTGGTTGCGAAGTTACCATTGTCGATACAAATAATGCGGTCGCCGTTTTTGACGAACCGCTTTTTGCCGTGACCCCGGGCCAGTGTGCCGTCTTTTACGATGGTGATATGGTCCTTGGCGGCGGCCAGATTGTATAATTGAAATCTTTAATTACTTCACGATACCGACTTCGCTCAGCTTGACGAATCCGCGAATTTTTTCACCGAGGCGGATTTCGGCAAAGTTGCCCTGTTCGCCGATGACTTCGAAGCTTGTGCCTTCGGAGAGCGTGTTGAGCGTTTGGGACTTGTCGCTCGGGGCACTTGTCACATCGGCACTAGAGGCTGTCACGACGCCGGTGATGTCTGTTTCAAGAACAAACATCTTGTAGATGGCGCTTGCGCCAACCGTGCAAAGAATAACGCTCATACCGAATACAATTCCTGTGCAGACGTTCTTTCCGCGGCTGCCGTTCACGAAACGGCGGGCGAGAATCACAAGCGCGATGGCCCAGAAGAGTACGAGCGAAATGTTCATCTGGCTCTTGAGCGAAAGTGCGTGGTGCAAATCCATCAAGCCTTCGAGAATCGGGTTCTCTTCTTCGTCGCCTTCCTTGTCGCG
>JBGVAT010000139.1:0-15485 GCA_045224895.1 Fibrobacter sp. | reverse complement strand
GAGCAGCACGAATGTCGGTGTCGCAAACCACTTGAGTAACTTTTCCTTAACGCGGGCCTTGGCCATCTTCATCATCTGTTCTTTCATTTCGGGGCTGAACTGATTGAACTGCTGGCTTGCCTTGCTGAAGTCACTGAAATTCATGTAAAATCCTGTTATTGTTAATAATTTTTTCACGACAAAAATAGTAAAACGGAACGGCTTGTTCCGATAATTTGCGTGTTGTCAAATGCTCAATCCTTTTACAACGACTAATCAAAAAAAAGAGAATTTGCACTCCCCGTCGATATATACTTAAGCAAAGGATTGGATTGGTGTGTCGCTCAAAATGTTCCGCTCAATAAAGGGTATATGGAAATGAAATCTTTTTCAAAAGTAGCGCTATGTGGGATTGGCTTAAGTTTAGTTTTATCCGCTTGCGGTGACTCGTCGAATGAAAATTCGATCGTGAATCCTGCGGGATCTGATTTCGGTGAGATCAGCTCTAGTTCTTACGATGATTTTGGCGATTTGGTGGGCCTTTCTAGTGCGGGCTTGCCTGGGATTTCTTCGGGTGTCGTCGCCACGTCTTCTGCAGGATTTGGATTGTCGTCCTCGGTAAATCCCGCATCTTCTTCGAGTGCCTTGGTTCCGGGTTCCAGTGCGACGGTTCCTGCTTCGAGCGCTGCTAGCGTTATTCCGCATTTTGAGGGAAATAGTCCTGTCTTTTTCTCGGAAGTCTCTCCGACGAATGCGAACCTCAAGGACAATGACGGTAATGATCCGGGCTGGGTCGAATTCTACAACTCGTCCGATGCTCCTGTAAGCTTGAGTGGTTATGCGTTGACTGATGACTTGACGAATCCGCGTCGTTGGGTCTTTGGCAATGCAACCGTTCCTGCCAAGAGCTATATGATCGTGTTCCTCTCCGGCAAGAATTATCCCGACTATATTTTGCCTTCGGATTCCCTTAACATGATGGGCTCCGATTGCAGCTCGGAATCTGCAGCGGGTGGCATGGGCGGCTTTAATTTTGGCGACTTCGGTGGCGGAATGGGCGACTGGGGTGGTGGAATGGGCAATATGGGCGGCATGGGAGGAATGGGCGGCAATACCGGTGCTGCGTCTTCTGGAAACAATGTCGAAAATCTGCCGGGCAAGTCTTCGCTGTGCTTTAACGAAGGCGGCATCCAGCAAGTCGGTTCTGTGATGAAGGTCGCTCAGGGCGGTTCGTATTCGCGCGTGGTTGTCAAGTCTAATTCGGCAAATCTTGGCAAGGTCAACCAGCTTGTTGTCCGTGGGTTCATCACCAAGAATCATAAGATCCGTGTGAATTTCAAGGAAGGTGATTCGCTTAGCCACTGGAGCGGCAAGAACCTCCGCGGTACGGGAGATGCTTCGTCGGTTTACTACGTGCGTCTGGATGATAATGCAAAGGATCTCGACCGTAACAAGGTGACGGCGACGACTTTTGCAACTGAAACTCAGGGCAGCGAAACGACGACCATTCAAATCACGTCGTACATCGCTCGCAATCGCGGGCATGAACCTCATGCATCGTTCAAGGTAGAAAAGAGCGGTGGCGCACTTTACTTTGTAAATGCCGAGAGCGCCATTGTGGATTCCGTGCGTTTTGGCGCTGTTCCGACGGGTGCTTCCTGGTCTCGTGATGGTGCTGGCAAGTGGGGCTTTGCGACTCCTTCGCCTTATGGCAATACGCTTGGTGAAGTTTTTGCAGAACAGGTTCAGGTGGCCGAGGTGAACATTCCCCCTTCTGGATTCTATTCGTCTGCGGTGACGGCTACATTCCCGGCGGGTACCCGTTGCGAACAGGGCGGTGCCGAACCTACGGTGAATTCTCCGGCGGTGCAGACTACGGTGACGATCAATGCTACTACGGTTCTGCGTTGCCGTGCTTATGTCGGAGGTTCTTATCCGAGCGAAGAAATTATCCGTACTTACGTTTTTGAACAGCAGCCTTCTCTTGCGGCGATCTTTGTGACGACGGATCCGCTTTCGATGTTCAGCCCCGATTCCGGTCTTTACATGACAGGCAATAACGCCAGTATGATGGATCCTAAAAAAGGCGCGAACTACTGGAGCAACCGCGAACTCCCGGTTTATGTGGAAATGTTTGAACCCGGTCAGCCGAGAACCCCGGCGTTTGGCGTGATGGGCGATTACAAGATTTCCGGGCAGTACAGCCGTGCTAAGGAAAAGAAGTCGTTTGCTGTGACGCTGCGTGAAGAATATGGTGACAAGCGTCTCAAATACACGCTCTTCCCGGATCATCCGGAACTCAAGAAGTTCAAGGCGTTCTCGCTCAGAAACTTCGGTAACAACAGCGGTGACGATTACGTGCGCGACCGTTTGGGAACTTCGATGACGGATGGTCTTGATGTGGATTATCAGCGTGGACGTTATGTCATCGTGTATTACAACGGCAAGTACTACGGCATCCACGATTTGCGTGAACGCAACAACGAATACTATTACGAAACAAAGTACGGTTACGATCCGAACGATATCGACCTTCTCGCTACGACTAGCAGCGGAACCGATGAGGCTAGCACGGGATCGTCTGCGGATTACAAGTCGATGTTGGATTGGCTCCAGAGTAATGAACTCAAGAGCGATGCCAACTACCAGAAAATTGCAGATCAGATTGACATCGATAACTTCATCAACTATATGCAGGCCGAAATGTTCCTGAACAACAGCGACTGGCCGCATAACAATATGAAAAAATGGCGTGTCGCAAGCCAGAAAAGCAAGTGGAGATGGTTCCTGTACGATACCGACTTTGGCTTTGGCGTGTCTTACAATACCCAGACTGGAAACGTGTTCAGCTATGTGACCAATGCTAATGGCACAAGTGGCATGGGCGGCTTCAATTTCGGTGGTATGGGCGGCATGGGCGATATCGGTGGAATGGGTGGCGGCCAGCAGCAGGCCTCTAACGGCTCCATCTCTCCGCATACGATTCTCATGATTCGATTGCTCGGGAATGAAAACTTCAAAAACGCATTCATCAACCGCTTTAGCGTGCTTCTGTCGATGAACTTCTCTGCGGACAGGCTCCTGAAACGTATCGAAGAATTGCAGTCACAGGTGGAATCCGAAATGGCTCGCGACCAGCAATTCTGGAACTATGATGCAGCCAGCATGAGCAATAACCTGGAAACGGTAAAGAGCTTTGCGCAGACGCGCCAGGCCAAGATCCGCGAACAGATGGAATCGTACTTCTCCTTGGGTAGTACGGCGAATATGACCCTTAGTGCGCAAGGCTCTGGCACGATTCTTGTGGACGGGCTCCCGCTGGATCAATCGACGATGCAGTTGACGTTCTATACGGGCGTACCGGTGACGCTCACGGCAAAGGGTAATTCGGGTGTGTTCACGGGGTGGAGCGATGGAGTCACGGACGTGACTCGTAAAGTGAATCCTGGCGAAGTCACCTCGCTTACGGCCGTGTTTAGGTAGAATCAATTAGGTTTGTTGTTTTGGGCTTCCTTATGGTTGAATAGACTGTAGGGAAGCCTTTTTTTTATGAAACTTCAAAAAAGCTCTTTACATTTCCCTTCCTTGAGACGATATCCTAATGGAGGCGTTGGTTTGGTACTTTAGTTAGACGGGAGGTTTCCGATGGCCGAAATGAACTACAAAAGCTTATTCATTCTCCGTGTGTTCTTTTATTGCTTTTGGGAGCCAAAGCCCTGTTATGACATCGGTAAGGAAGACTTTTACTACAACTCGTCGGCGAGTCCGGGGTTCATTATTGAAAACTTGGAAACGGGGTATTACCAATCACTAGCCCTAGCCGAAAAAAGAATCCGGCAACTCGCTAAGAACAAGCAGAGCAAGGTTTACTGTTTTTTGGTAGAAGAAATACCGCTGGACTTTCCGCTTGGGTACCATGCAAGGCTTTCGGTTAGGCGCTATCTTGGCAACGGAAAATTGTGGCTTTCAAGCGATGTCTCTAACATCTATTACAAGGGGCGAAAACGTAGTCCTTTGGGGAATGTCGTTTTCCGTGGTCGTGACCCCAAGACGATCCTCTTTGAAGAAGGCGATTTTGTAGAAGTTGTCCGGGAAAGCGGTGTGGAACTGGCTGTTGTCTGGAAAACGCCTGCGACTGCGGAACAGATGAATAAATTTTACGAAAGGGAACGGCTACGCAAAAAGAATGAACCTCGATACCAGTGCATAGAAAATTTGGAAGATACCTATACCCTTGTCGGTTATTCGGAATCGGAGAATGGAAAAGTCAGCAATAGATGTTTTGACGGCCTTGCTGTCGATGTCCTTCCGCCATCGTTGCCAGTTTCTGGAAAGGTTGCGAAGGAACTGCGCTATCAGTTGAAAGTTGCACAGAGCGCGCCACCGGACGATGAATTGCCATTTTAATGGATTTAAAGGATATATATTTGTAGGGATACTTTTTTGAGAATATTGCAGTATGCTACACTTGAAATTTGCATTGAATCTTGAAACACTTGCAGACGAAATGATTGACGCTGTGACCCAGTCCTGGAACGATCCTTTTAGGGCTCCCGTGGTCATTTTCCCGGATGCCAAGCTGGAACAGTGGTTCCGTTTGCGCTGGGTCAAGAAGAATGGCGTCTTGGCCAACTTGAACAAGAGTACCATCGACCGATTCCTGTTTGACGTCCTTGTGGGTGATGATGATTCCAAGGCCAAGCTTACTGCGGAAATGCTGACGAACGTCATTCTTGCTTACTTGCGAAAAGAAGAAAATGGCGTTCCGAATTACCAGACTCTTGATGATGAAGTTAGCCGTTATCTGATGGTTGACCGTATGGATGAGAACGGCAACGAAAAGCGGGTTCTTGACGAAAACCGTCTGTTTGATTTTGCGCAGAAAATGGCGACGTTGTTCCTGGACTACGAAACGAGCCGCCCGAATGGTTTTGCCAGGAATTCTAAAGGTGAGGCACCCGGCATTCTTGAAAAGTGGAACCAGGACGGACTGAAACTGTTCTTTGCTGAATTCAATAGCGGTGTTGCTGCCCGTGAAAAATGGCAGCAGAAACTTTATTCGGCGATATTTCATCAGCATGAAGGTGATTCGTTGTTGACTCAAATGTTCAATAACGAGAATGTTCGTAAGGGGCTGGATAAGGAAAACCGTGGCATTACATATCTGACGATCCCTTTCCTTTACAGCGAAGCTCTAGAACGTGAAAAAAAAGGTGAAAAGCCCTTCTACGATAAAACGCTGAACAATGCTCCTCTCTTTATTTTTGGACTTTCGGGCATGGGACAGTTCTATCGTGTCATTTTGCAGAAGTTTGCCGAAAGTCATGAGGTGTACGCCTACATCCAGAACCCCTGTATGGAGTTTTGGGAAGATGTCAAAACGGTTCGCGAAACAAAGAAAGTCCATCGTAACTGGAATGCCCGCCAGAGTGTCTTGTCGACCTCCAGTGGCGAAGTTCTTGATGATATCAAGAAGAACATGAATGTGTCGTTTGATGATTCCGCTTCTGCCGAGTCTGACGTTGATGATGTTCCAGAGGCTATTGCGAACAACGAAGAAAACGAGCTATTGATCAGTTGGGGGCGTTCGGGTCGCGATAACATTAAGCTTTGGTGCCAGGCCTCGAATTATGATTTTGATTTTAGGGGGGCTGATGGCGCAGATGCGAGTGCGCTGCCTCAGGATTCGCTCCTTCACAAGGTGCAGTTTTCCATTGCCCATCGCGAAACGCTGAAGGGTGTAACCCAAGCGGATCTGGAGGATGGTTCCCTTGACGTGACTGCTGCTCCGACCCGAATTCGCGAAATCGAAGACCTGCATACGAAAATCTGCAAGCTGTTGCAAGGTGATACCCGTGTCGAGGACATCCTTGTCGTTTCGCCCTGCCTTGATGATTACCGCACGGCGATCAGCATGGTCTTTGACCAGACTCCCGTGAAGGCGGAATCTAAGGAAAGTGACGGCTTTTTGCACGTACGTTTTTCGATTGTCGATTCACCTGCCAAGGGTTCGCTTACCGAAAGTGCGCTGGAAAGCTTGTTTTCGATTCTGCAACAAAAGTCCATTACGAGACCTGATTTCTTTAGCCTGGTCCGCAATCCTGTAGTGCAGGCGTCGCGAGGTATCAAGAACGAAGAAATTGATGCCTGGCAAGAATGGATTACCGAAACGAATACGTACCGAGTCCGTGATGATCAGGATGATTGGCTGAAGTCGGTGAACCGTTTGCTGCTTGCCCAGATGACGACTGGCGATGTGGATCTGGACGGTCACGAAATTCGCCCCTATGCCGATATGGCCTGCTCGAACAAGGCGTCGCTTTGCCGTTTTGTGGAATGCATCGAGTCGTTGCAAAAGTGGCTTGAACTTGGCGTAGACCGTGAAAATGGCTGCTTGAAAAATTTATCGGACCTGTCGTTGTTGCAGGATCGCCTGAACGAATGGATTGGAATGCAGAAAGTTCCCGATTCGCTCAAGAGTGAGATGATCGTTTATAAGCGTATTTCGACGGCTTTGGATCAGCTGAATTGCCAGTTGTCCGCAGGCGCTTCTGACATTTCGATGGACATTATTAAGCAGAGTCTGATGCTTGCTGCGCAGGGGACGGAATATAGCTGCGGAAATCTGTTCGTGAATGGCGTCACGTTTATGAAGTTCGTGCCGAACCGGGCGATTCCTGTAAAGCACCTGTTCTTCATCGGTGCGAATGCGTCGGCGTTCCCGGGGGCAAAACTGCACAATACGCTGGATTTGCGCAAGTCGTGCAGACCGTGGCCCGGCGATGATTCGCCGATTTCCAAAAACCGTTATGCGTTCCTTTGTCAGTTTATGAGCGCAAGCGAAGGGTTCCATATCAGCTATTTGAATAAGGACCTCAAGAAAGATGCCGAACTTTACCCGTCGTCTGTAGTAAGTGACTTGCGTAAGTTCATTGAATTGGCCACCAGGAATGATGCCAATGAAAAGTCGCTCAAGTGGGCGGATATCCCTGTCTCTCTGGATGAAACCCGCAAGTTTGAGGAACTCTTTACGCAAAAGAGCTTGCGAAATAAGGTGGCGTACATCAAGATGCTCAAGGACGATTCCGGTGACGAAAATGAAGGACAGAATGACTCCGAAATGCCATCTGCGGAAAATGAATCGTCCAAGAATTCGCCTATTGAAAAGGGTTCTGTAAAACGTAGGGATCCCCAAAAAATGGTGAAGCTTCCGGATCGAGTCAACTTCTATTCGTTGACTTCGTTCTTGACGGATCCTTTCCAGTTCCGCATTAGTCAAATGTTGATGGACGAAGATGACGAGGACGTCGAAAAGGAATTTTTCGAGCCGGTTTTGTTTGACCATATCGACACGAGCATCGTCTTGAAGAAGATGATTGTTGCCGCACTTTCAGAAGAGGACTCTGCAGAAAAGAAGGAACTCGAAAAGCTGCAGAAAGAACTTGAACTTTGCGGAAAAATGCCGAGCGGTGTTTTTGGTGAAAAGCAGGAAAAGTTGCTTAAAGCCAAGGCTCTTCTTATTCTAGAACAGATGGCGAAAGCGGACGGAAAAATCCCTGCCCTAGTTCGAAAGATTGAGGCCTATGACGACGAGAAATCGGCGATGCAATCGATTGACGGAAAGTTCTACAAGTTCCAGTTTATGGATGATTGGTCTTTTGGCGCTAAGATCCAGGATATGGTCATGTCCCGTTCTGGAGAATCTCATTGGCTGCTTTCTGGACGGTTGGACTGGTGCAATGCTCCTCAAGGAGAAATTGAAAAGGCGACGAAGATTGTCGGAATCACGACCTCCGATAGCAAAAACAGCAGTATTCCTCTTGATAAATACTTGTCGCCTTATGTGAAAGCATTGGCGCTGATTGCTTACAAGGGCGAAAAAAATCCGCCCGTTGCAGATGTGGAACAGACGATTGAAATCCTGATATACTCTTGTGATCCACAAAAGAACGGCCCTGCTGTTACGAAGGTCTTGTTTACTCCGAGATCTGCCAAGAAAAAACTCGAAGAAATTTATGCAAAGGCGTTTGGCGAAATCAATAACGGCGTCGTTCTCCCATACTGCAAGGCAGTTCCTGCTGAAATGCTGGACTGGCCTTCAAAAGAGAGTGATGATAACAGCATCTTTGGTTTCAGAAAAAAACTGGTGGAAGATCACGGCCCTTGGGCATACTTTGACAAGAAAAGCCTTTTTGACCCTGTAGCCGATGTCGGTTATTCTGCGGAAAATTTTGCATCGGAATGGTCTAATGCAAAAAAGGTGATGCGCGACCTGATAAAGATTAGCAAGTATGCTAAGCCTTCTAAAAAGTAGGTGTGATGGATATGTCTGAGCAAAAAGAATTTAAGATTGGTGATTTTAAAACGGGAAAAAGCCTCTTTATCGAGGCCTCGGCAGGTACAGGTAAAACGTACACCATCCAGCTGATGGTCGCGAAGATGATTGCAGAAGGAACGCCGCTCAAGAAAATCCTGATTGTGACCTATACCGAAAAGGCTGCGGGCGAACTGAAGGACCGCATCCGTAAAAAAATCAACGAGGTTCTTGAAAAACGCAAGATTGACAAGTCCGAATCTCAGCTAAACGAAATCCAGTTGGCCGATTTCCGCAAGGCTTACCAGGATGTCGATAATGCCGCCATCTTTACCATCCATTCGTTCTGCCAAAAGGCCTTGAAGGAATATGCCTACGATGCGGGCCGTCCTTTTGATATGACGATGATTGACGATGCCGCTGTCGAAGATTATGTGGAAAAATTGATTCGCGACAGGTGGGCCACAAGCGAAGATTTCAAGGACCTGTTTAATTGCAGTGACAATCCCGGTTCGCTGATGGATAAAATCAAGGAACTTTTTGTCAGCGCCGTCAATCTGTATAAGGGGAAGGATTTTGCTGGCAAGGAACTTGTGATTTTGGATCCGGTGGAACTGCCAAAGTTTGGAGACAAGGAACTTTCGATAGAACAGCTAGAACAGTTGTGTTCTGTGACTAAATTCGATGATTTGGATAACTTTGCGGAAGTCCGTGAAAATCGGAATGCGCTAGAACAGATCGCTTCCAGTGATGATCGTGCGAACGGGTTCCTTACGGAATTGAAATCCTGGGAAAAGGGGAAACCCCTATACGATGGGCGCAAGTATCGTTCAAATGCTCTAGGAAATATTCCTGTAGATGCATTCAACTATTTCAAGAACTTGAAGGGCCTGGTCGATGGCATTGATGAGACGCTTTTAAAGGCCAAGATGAATCAATTCGTCATTAGGCATCTTCCGGATTTGTTTGATGAATGGCAGCAGTACAAGGCCGAGAACAAGTTGCAGTCCTTCAACGATATGATTCTTTCGGTACACAAGGCGGTGCTGTCATCGGATAACTTGTTGAAGTCCAGACTCCGTGCCCAATACAAGTTTGCGATTATCGATGAATTCCAGGATACGAACCAGTTGCAGTGGGATATTTTCCGCAAGGTATTTTTGACGGATGATGACAATTCTGGTTCTGAATTCGAAACGGTTCCCGAACATTCCATATTTGTGGTAGGGGATCCTAAACAGTCTATTTACAGTTTCCAGGGTGCCGATGTCAATGTCTATATGGCAGCGACTGAAAAAATTGGCTATCGGAACGATCTGCTCTGCAATTACCGTTCGACCGATAATGTGATCAATGGCTGTACGGCGCTTTTTGAAGGTGATTTCTTTAAACCTGCCGAAGGTGATCCGCTGATCCATTTTAGCGGTTCACAGGTTCCGGGTGACGGTAATAAGAAGGCGCAACCCGTATTTGACGGCGAACCCGTCAATTCAATCTGGCTGAGTGAACCTGAAATTACTCCTGAAAACTTTGCTAATGCGGTTGTTGCGCAGATTATTGACTGGTGTTCTTTTGACAAATCAGGCAAGACCCGTTTGCAGGTTTTTTGTAAGGAGGATCCTTCGAAATTGAAGGATGTCTCGTTCAAGGATTTTGCCATTCTGGCGAGATCCCGCAGCGAAATGGAAATTATCGAAGGGGCTATGCGCAGCGTGGGTATGCCCTATATGCGCTATAAAGAAGCCAAGTTGTTCAAGAGCAGGGAATGTGCCGAGTGGATTGCTCTGTTCCGCGCCATCAATGCTCCTGATTTTTCGTCATGGAATAGAAGGCTTTTGAGCGAAGTCCTGATTACCGACTTCTTTAGGGATGCCGTTGTTCGCGGAATGGATTCGGATGATTTGAAGGACACAAGCGAGGGCCTTGCAAGGTTGTACTATGCCGAAAGCGAAACGTTCGATAATCCGGGCAATGACGTAAGAATGTGCATCGCGAAGTGGCGTTCTTTAGCCCTGAAACACCGTTATGCCGAATTGCAGGAACGGATTTACGAAGACACTAAAGTCGAAGAACGCCTGATGAAGGTGGAGTGCCTGCAGGGTATGTCTCGCTTGCGTCAGATTGGTAACTATGCTATCGATTATTTGTACCGGAACCAGTGTACGTTGGATGATTTGATCCGTCATCTTGAAGGACTATCCCGTTATGAGGAATCTGCCGATGATGAAAACGGCGACCTTGTTGAAAAGGGCAGTGACTTTAATGCCGTGCAGGTGATGACTATTCATGCTTCGAAGGGCCTTGAATTCCCCGTGGTGATTTCGGTGGCGGGATTCAAGGGGTACAACAAGAAGACCTCGGCGCCGTACCTTTATCATGACGAAAAAAAGAATTTGCACGTCGGATTTGGTGATGCCGCAAAGCAGGCCCGAAAGAGTGAAGAACTTGAAGAATGGAAGCGCCTGTTCTATGTTGATTTTACGCGAGCCTCGTCGATACTTGTTTTGCCCCGGTACAAAAAATGGACTGAGAAAGATTCCAAGGGGAATGTGAAAAATCCTGAATTCTCGTTCCTGAACGAGGCCATAGAGTCTTTTGCGACCGTCAAAAGTGGTGACGCCACGTTTTTCAATGCCGAATTGAATGGCGATTCAAAAAAGCGGATAAAGAAAATCTTGAACCGCGTGGATGATGAATCTCTGGATGATTCCGAATTGGTCGAAAAGGTTGAAGCCCAGAAAGCTGAAATGGCCTCCTTGCAGAAGGTGCTTCCTGAAAGAGCCGTGATGCAGTTCTCGTATTCGTTGCTTTCGAAAAAGGACGATGACGAATCTGAAGCTTCGGTGAGCGAGGATAATGGCGATCGTATCGACAAGGACGGGGTCTCTGATCTTGGCTCCGATATCCCGGAAAGTGCAGCTCCCAAAGGAAGGTCTACACGCCTGAAAAACATTGATACGAATGTCGTGACGAGGGATTGTGACACAACCGCATTGCGAAATGGAAATTCGGGAGAGGAAAGGTTCCCGCGTGGCTCCAAGATCGGTGATGCCTTGCACAACGTCCTGGAACGGATTCCCTTTATGGAGCTTGGCGAAAAATACAAGACTCTACAGCAGGCGCTTGAGAATCCTTCGGCAAAGCTAAAAAATGTTATTGACGAAGAGTTCAAGGCGGTTTCGTTGCCTATCGAAAAGAATAGGGACGAATGGAATGCTATTACCATCAGTTACATCTGGAATACGCTGAATACGGAACTCCCTGTGATTGCTGGCGGTACGTTTGTCGAAGATGCAGAACCGTTCAAGCTGACGAGCCTTCCGCTTACGGACCACAAGCCCGAAGTCCGCTTTGACTTGAATGCCGATGCCAAGGACCTGTCGGCCGAAGCTTCTGAAGCAGGCGAGGCTATGGCGTTGTTGCATCGAGTGTGCAAGGGCTTTATCGACTTGCTGTTCGTGCGCGAAGTCGATGGCGTCAAGCGCTATTCGATTCTGGACTGGAAATCGGATACCCTCGAAAATTACAGTTACTCAAGTATCAAGAATAAAGTAGACAGTGAATACTCTGTGCAGCGAGTCCTCTATAGCTACTGCTTGATCCAATGGCTTAAACAGTTCTACGGTCCTCGCAAAACTGAAAAGGGAATTGTTGAAGGTCTCGATGAAAAACAAATTTTCGATAGACATTTTGGCGGCATCTACTATGCGTTCTTGCGTGGAACGGTCGGCCGCGATGATTCCATGAATGAAAATGTTTGTCGTGGCATTTACGCTCAGACCTGGAAAGATTACGATACGCTCAAGCAAGCGTATGAACGTGTGAAGGTGTTGATGGGTCCTTCTGGCAAAAATGCAAATGAAAGAGGAAATGACTGATATGGCGGATTTTAGCAAGATGGATTTGTTTTTTGACAAGCTGAAAGAAATGCACGGCATTGCCGAACTGGATCGTCATTTGTTGCATTTGCTGTTTTCTATGCAGCCCGATGTGTCCGAAACGACGCAGAAGTTCATGTGCCTTTGCTTTTCGCTGTGGGATGATGGCAATACCCGTGTTCCGCTTAATGAAACGTTGTTCCGCGAACGTTGGAATGTAAAATGGGCTGGTCTCAAAAAGCTGAAGGAGTGCCAGGAAGACTCTTTCGATGCCGAAGGTGCTGAATTCGATGATTTCGAACAGATTATTAAATGCGGTGTTGATGAATTGCTGACAAAGAAATTTTCGGCAATTATTGAAACGCTTGCTGCTGATGAATTTGACGAAAGCTTAAAGCATACGCCTCTTGTCAAACGGGAAACGGAATACGTCATTGATGGCCAGAAAAGCCCGTGCTTTTTCTTGTATATGGCAAAACATTTTAGGGCGAAACTTGAAATCCAGGATTCGATGGCACGCCTCTTTAAGGATGGGCGTGAACGAGCCGAAAGCATTACTCAGGCCGAACTGGATGCCTGCATTTCTGGAATTAAGGAACTTGCTGCGCGAAAGGACGATAAGTTGGGAATGGTTCCGCTGGTGTTGAATGCGGAACAGGCTCAAGCTGTTGTTCGTGGCCAGAACGAGAACCTTGTGGTGACGGGTGGACCTGGCACGGGTAAGACGACAGTGGTTCTGTACATTTTGTGGAATCTGCTGACAAGTCTTGTGAAGGATGCTCGGAATCCGGCCGAAACCGATGATCCATCCGGCGCTATCGATTTGAGACCCACGCCCGAAGAAATCCTGTGCGAATATGGGATCTATCTTGCAGCTCCGAGTGGCAAGGCGGCTGACCGTATGTCCGAAAGCCTGAAGAATGGCTTGGACGGGATCAGGGAAGAATTAGTAAATGCGGATTATAAAAAGTCGGCCGTGTTTGCGAAACTGAAAAGTCTCGAAGGTTCGACGATCCATCGCTTGCTCAAGTATTCTAGATCAAGCAACGGTTTTACCTTCAATGCCGAAAACCGCTTCCCCGAAAAATCAATTTTTGTGATTGACGAAGCGAGTATGGTCGATGTCAACTTGTTTGCCTCGTTGTTGCAGGCCATTCCCGACAATGCGAAGGTGTTCATCTTGGGTGATCCGTACCAGTTGCCGTCTGTTGATGCGGGGGCTGTATTGGGTGAAATTCTCGAACCGAGTTCTGGCAAGAATTTTAAGGTTGGGCTTACCATATCGAACCGTTTCAAGGATGGTTCTGCTATTGGCGAACTTGCGAAGATCATTAAGGATTGCGCCAAGACTAAGGGGACAAAGGCTCCCGATAAGGCTTTTGAACTTCATCCTGTGTTTCGTAAGAATGTGGAATCCGCCTCGGTAGATGGGGCCCCGTCTGAGATGCCCACGGATTCTGTTTCTTACTACTCGCTTCCCGAGAACCCGCCCGCCAAAAAAGACCTCCAGGCGAATGTCGAAAAGGTGCTTCAGACGTGGGTGGGGGATTTTGAAGAACTTCCCTGGTTGGCGCTACAGATTGATCCGTCCTTGATGAATTCTCCGACTGAAGAACTTAATAAGCTATGCAATAAAATCTGGAGCCTTTCTTTGAAAAAACGGATACTCTCGGCAGAACGTCGTGGGCCGTTTGGCGTGGAGCAAATCAATAAGGTTGTTTGCTCCGCTATCAAGAAAAAGTTCTGGAGCGCATTGAAGGAACGTTCGGTCAAGGGCGCCAAGGTTTCGGATTATTTTGCGGACTCGCGCTATTTCCCGGGACAGCTATTGATGATTACGCAGAACCAGGAAATGTACAAGCTATATAATGGCGATACGGGTATCGTGTTGTTCAAGGGGGCTACTCCCTACATTATGCTGAAAAAGCCTAATGGCGAAAAGGATCCTGAAAAGAAACGTGATTTTGTGGTTTATCCGCTTTCGCTTTTGCCGGCCGATGCCGTGGAAAGCGCCTTTGCGATTACCATCCACAAGTCGCAGGGTTCCGAGTACAAGTACGTGACAATGTTCCTGCCTGCTCAGGAAGGGCATCCGCTTTTGAATAACCAGATCCTTTATACGGGCGTTACGCGTGCCAAGGCCTCGGTGACGATCATCGCGACGCCCGAAACGTTCAAGGCTGCCTGCGAAACCGTTATCGAACGCGATACGGGCATAGAGCTCTAACTTGCGCGCATTTCCGCATTTGCAAAAAAGCGAAACGGTGTTTCCGTTTCGCTTTTCTTATGACATGTCGCCTGTAACTTGCTATTGCGGCGAAGTTCGATGAATTCGCCGGCAGGTCGCTGTTAGCCGAGCATTTCCTGGGTGCTGAGCGTCTTGAAGTTCTTTTCTTCCAAGACCTTGAGCGCCTTGTCGGTATCGCTGAAGCGCAGGATCATGACGTTTGTTGCCGTCGAGCATTCTGACGGGTAAGCGTACATGTAGTCAATCTGCAAGTCGCCGAGAACATCGAGAAGGTCGGCGAGGCCGCCCACCTTGTCTGCAACCGGGCATGCGACAACGTCGGTAACGGTTGCGCTGAGGCCAGCCTTGGCAAGAACATCGACAGCCTTTTCGGAATCGTTCACAATCAGGCGGATAAGGCCGAATTCGCCGGAATCGGCGAGCGTGAGCGAGAGAAGGTTGATGCCTGCATCAGCGAGCGAGCGGCAAACAGCCTGGAGACGACCCGGGCGGTTTGAAACGAAAACTGAAACCTGTGGTATCTTCATAAAATTTCTCCTTGATATTAAAGGTTGTGAGGTAATAGGAGTCAGTGGTTTGTTTTGTCACCCCGGTTTTATACCGGGGGCACCTATTGCTTGGTTAAACGTTGATCCCGGAACTAGTCCGGGATGACATTCGCCTTAAATAAAGGTTCAACCACTAATCACTAACCATTGTCTACTTCCTACTAAATCTTCTTTCTGTTGTCGATGACGCGCTTGGCCTTGCCTTCGCTACGCGGCAGAGAATCCGGTTCGCAGAGCGTGACAATCACGGAGATGCCAAGAATCTGTTCGATGGAGTGCTTGAACTTCTTGGAGAGCTGTTCCATATCGCTCATGGAGTCGCTCACCATGTCGCGAGAAACTTCGACCTTGACTTCGAGCGTATCCATGTTGTTCTTGGTATCGAGCACAATCTGGTAGTGCGGCAAAGCCTTTTCGGCGCGGAGGAGAGCCGTTTCGATCTGGCTCGGGAACACGTTCACGCCACGCATGATGATCATGTCGTCGCTGCGGCGGCCAATGCGGCGGATACGGCGGAT
>JBGVAT010000138.1:0-13837 GCA_045224895.1 Fibrobacter sp. | reverse complement strand
ACCTACCACAAATTTATCTTCAATTTCAAAACCAACGAAGTCGGCATGGTAATTCACCGTTCGTCTTGATTCCTTGTTCAACAGTACGCAAGTCGTGATGGATGCGGGGGAGTAGTCCGCGAGGGCTTTCACGAGGGTGTACATCGTGTTGCCAGTGTCGAGGATGTCGTCGATCAACAGAACGCGCTTGCCCTTGATGTCGAGGCCTTCAAGGCCCGAAATATTGACGTTTGCGTTCGGTTGGTCGGATTCGCCGTAGCTCGATGCCTTGATAAATGCTATGCGCAGTTTCGGAGTCGCGATACGGCGAGATAAATCGGCGGTAAACATATAGCTGCCAGTAAGTGCAGATAAAATGACGTCGAAATCATACGTCTTCAGTTCAGAAGCGAGTGTATCCAGACGCGCATTTATCTCTTGCGCTGTGATGAGTGGAGCGCTTGGCTGCTTGTACATTAGACCACCTCAAAGTTGAGCCACTGGAACATCGGCTTGAGGGCCGAAAGCTTCCCGTTCGGTTCTGCTTTGTATTGCTTGTAAATGCCGAAGACGTTGTTTTCGAGAGAAGTCTTGTTGATGTAGAGCTTCAGCCAATCAGCAGCCGTGATGAGGTCTGTGATGTAGTAGAGAGTCTCTTCGTCGAACTTCTTCGAAACTTCGGCAATGAGCTGCGTGAGCTTGTGGAAGAACATGTGGCCAAGACCGCCAAAGCTGAAGTGCGTGTTGAGCGCTGTTGCTTCGGCGATGAGTTCCTTGATTTCTTCGAAGGTAGCCTTGTTGTGTTCGTTCAAAAGCTGCAATGCGGCATGGTGAATGCGGGCGTTGATTTCCACCGTGAGTATCTTTCTCATGGTGTCCGGCAAGGTGTGATCCGGATCGGCAAGGCTGTCGATGGAAATGCCGTGGTTCAACGCAAAGCCCGAGAAGGACTTCGTGATGTTTTCCAGGTGCTTCTGCGTCGAAAGCTGGTTGATGCGCTTGAGAGAATCGCTCGCGAGGTTGCTCATGCGCACAACGTATGCAGTCGGGTAGAGTTCGTGGAGCTGTTCCGTCGTCATGTTCGGATCGTTGACGAACGTAAGCCCGCTGTCCTTTTCTTCGCCCATGGCAACGATGATGTTCACGCGGCTGAGCTGGTCCGTGAGGACGAGGTTCGTAGTCACGCAGGATTCACCCAGGTTGTTGTCTTCGTAAGACGTGCGGACCAAAGTCTGGCGACGGCGGGAGGCGATCTTTGTTGCCGTGATTCTCGAATCCTTGTTGAGGTAGTCGTCTTCGAGTTCAAGGTGGTAAATCGCTGCACGTTCAGCCATCTGCTTGATGACGGACGGAACGTCCTCTTCGGCGTACTTGGTGAATACTTCGGCACCGTTCCACTTGTGTTCGTTACTCGTGGCGCGGGCGAGAATGTAAAGGATTTCACTCTTGAGGTTGTCGCCCATGGGGAGGAACGGCTTCAAGAGCTGCATGGCGCGGAGGGCGTAACGCATGTTCTGCACCGGTTCCAGACCTTCGATGTCGTTGAAGAACCAACCACAGCTCGTGTAGCTGAACAGGCAGAACTTCTGGATTTCGAGAAGGCGCAGAGCCTTGGCGCGGTCTTCGGGCTTTTCGGGGTTCTTGAGCGTTTCGTTCAGGAACGTTTCTCTGCGGGATTCATCTTCGGAATCGACGATCACCTGGATGTAGTTGTTACGTGCTTCCCACGGATCAATCTTCGAGATCTTTTCGAATTCGCGGACAAAGATGTTGTCGGCGGTTTCCTTGAGGTGGTTGAATGCATCGCGGAGCGGACCTCTCCATTTCTGGTTCCAGTCGGGGCCGCCGCCTGTAGAGCAGCCGCAATCCCTGTACCAGCGGCCAACGCCGTGAGCGCAGCTCCAGGCGCAGCCTTCACCGTAAAAGTTCTTGAGGACAACTTCGTGCTTGGGCGGGAACTTTTCGAGGTACCAGCCATAGTTGACGGGAACCATGTTGTTTTGCGGGGCGAACTTGTTGTAAAGCCAGGCGGCGCACATGTCGCCAAACGGTTCATGGTGACCGTAAGATTCACCGTCGGTGCCGATGCTTACAAGCTGCGGTTCGCTGCGGTTCTTGTCCCAGGCGCTCTGGATGCGGTGACCGAAGGTTCCTGCATCGCGGAGCAGGTGTTCAAAACCGACGGCACTCGAAAGCCACGGGTTGTAAAAGAATACGTCAAGGTAACCGTCGCAGACGAGGTTTCCTTCCTTGTCGCGCGGATAAATGCGGTACGGACGGGTCGTGTCGATGTCCGTGTTGCTGCAATCGGTCCACTTCTTGTCGCCGAACTTGCGGAAGGATTCGGCTTGCGTGGGCGAGAGAATGGTAAACTTGATGCCTGCCTTGATAAGTTCAACTACGGTCTCGAAGTTGATGGCGGTTTCGGCAAGCCACATGGCCTCGGGCATTCGTCCAAAGTGGAACTTGAAATCTTCGATGCCCCAGCGGATTTGGGTGCGCTTGTCCTGCTCGCTGGCGAGCGGCATGATGATGTGGTTGTAAACCTGGGCAATGGCGTTTCCATGACCGTTAAGACGTTCCTGGCTGCGCTTGTCGGCTTCTTGAATACGCTTGTACGTGTCGGGCGTATTGGTGCGGATCCAACCCATGAGGGTCGGGCCGATGTTGAAGCTCATAAAATCGTAGTTGTTGACAATGTCGACAATCTTGCCTTTAGAATTCAGAATACGGCTGGCAGAATTGGGGCTGTAGCATTCGCTTGCAATTCTTTCGTTCCAGTCGTGGAACGGACGCGCGCTCGGCTGGTTCTCGATGACGCCAGTCCAAGGGTTTTCGCGAGGAGGTTGATAGAAATGTCCGTGTATGGTAAAGTAAAGGGGGTTCTTTTCGGTCATGCTTCAAAAATAGAAAAAAGGTTCAAAAGTGAACCTTTTTTTTAGAATATATGTTACATTGCTCACTATTTTAAGCGTAAAACTTGCATCGTGCTGTGATTGTTGACACTTGCTCTTACGATGTAATTTCCGGCGGCAATGGATTGCAGGCTCAGGTTGTATGCCCCGGCCGGGAAGTTGCCTTGCATCAGTGTGGCGATGCGGTGTCCGGTCAAGTCGAAGACGCTCACAGAAACCTTTCCGCTGTTGGGCACGGAGAACGAAAGCGCCTTTCCGTTGATACTTATTTTTACTTTGTTTGAAATTACGTTTTTTGTAATAGGATTGCGTACTGTGAAGTTGCTCCAGCCAGGCATGTCGTCCAGGGCTATGATGCGCTTGTCGTCGAGGTTCCTCTTCCACATTTCAGTGGAGGTCTTTTCCAAGAAGTTTCCGCTCCAGGTCTGGCTCCAGGTCATCCAGTAACTCCAATAGGCCTTGTCTTCGGCAATGCTGTCAATGTCGGGGATGGCGCCGTTTTCGCTCAAGGCGATCATCTTGCTCGTGCCGACATCGCTCACGATTTTGTTGTAGTAGTTTGCGCCGGAATTGTGGTCGTTGAGCGGGTCGTAAATGTCGACCGCAACGATATCCACGTAATCGTCACCCGGATACCAGCTTGCATTGAGTGCGGAGTAATCGTAACCGAATTGCGGGTCGGTATTGATGTTCCATACCCAAATCAAGTTCTTGAGTCCGTTTGTTTTGACCATACGGTCAAAGACGAGACGGTAAAGTTGCTTGTAGCAGTCGCCACTGCCCACACCCCACCAGAACCAGCCACCGCTAGCTTCGTGAAGCGGGCGCCAGATGACGGCGACGTCTTTCTCTTGCAGCTGCTTGAACAGTACAGAAACTTTATCGATGTCGTTTACGATGTCCTTGTATTCTTGCGAGGCTTCGTTGATCTCTTTGCAGGTGGAATCCTTGAATGCCTTGGTGTAGTTGAAACAGGTGTTGCTTTCGCTAGAGCCCTTGGCTCCGTTGGCACAGCCGCTGCTGCGGTAACCGTTCATAGGATAAGTGTCTTTTGTATAGAACACCGTGTCTTCGCCGACTTTCCAGTGCCAAGTGAATGTCGGGATGCCGCCAAGCTTCCAGAGTTCCTCTGCCATCAGGAGGTTGTTCTCGGAATAGCCCCTGAACCAGCCTTCGTCGGAATGTCCGCCGGCGGCAAAGAGCATATCGAAACCGCCAATGGCGGGGTAGTGCCCAGAACGCTTGTAGAATTCGGCAATGTCTGTCTGGCCTTTCCACTGGACTTCGGCGTCGGTGTATTTGCAGGAATCCGCGGGAGTGCAGCCGCCCGGCGGAATGATTTTCATGTTACCATAATCGTAGTTGAAATTCTGGTCGCTGATCATCATGCCGCTGATGGTTGCCTTCGTGAAGTTTTCGCGGAGGAACGAGAACACCTTGCGTGCGGATTCAGTGGCATTGGGCGTTACCGGTGCGGTTCCGATTTTGTATTCGGGATCCGGATGCTTTTCGACGGTGATGTAGTCGACGCCAATGGACTGGTTGCCGACTGTAATCTTGTTTTCGCCAACCTTCATCTTTGCCGATGCGCTGATGACATAGGTTGAATCGCAGTTGCGCGGGGTCGTGAGCATCGAGCCTGCATCAACTCCGTTGACAGTGATCTTGGAAGTGATCCAGTCGTACTGCTTGATGAACACTTTTGTGGTGATGTCGTAAACTGCGGTTTCTTCGACCTTGACGGTAAACGTCATACCGCTAGCATCGGCGGGTTTCACGTACTTGCCGCCAGAAAAATCTTCGGCAGATATGATCGAAGCTGCGTCGATGCCCGATTGGGCTTCGGCTTCGTAAAGTGTGGGGGCTGCGTAGGCCGTGACTGCGGCTACTGCAATTGTTGTGGCGCTCAGCGCCTGCTTAAAACCTAAATCCATACATACTCCATTTTTTGCTTGTCATCCCGGCTTGTCATCCTGGACTCTTTGTCACCCCGGATTTATTCCGGGGCGGGATCACCTTTCTCTTTTTACTTTACCAGAATCCTTCCGTTCTGTGCAAAGCCTTTTCCCTGCATCTTCACGATGTACTGCCCGACGGCAATCCCGCTCAAGTCAATGCTTGCACTTGCACCATTGACGGCGCGGTTCATCACTTGGTTGCCCTGCATATCGAAAATCGTGATTCTTGCAGTGGCGCTCGCTGCACTTGCACCCGGAATGTTCACTTGCAAATTCTTTCCGACTACAGCCAAACTAGCAGTTGTCTTTGCCGTGCCCGAAACGCCCTTGATTCCTGTTGTCGGCGGCGTGACGATTTCGTACTTGTCCCAACCCGGCATATCTTCGAGCGTAATCGTGTATTCGTTGTTCATCACGATTTTCCAGCTTTCGGCGTTATTGTCGTTAGCCCAGCCTTCCATCGCGTAGTCGCCATACCACGGCATGAACCAGCTCCAGTTGGCGCCATCGGCCTTCATTTCGTCGGGGTAGGGCACGGAACCGTTTTCGCTGAGTGTAACGATCTTTCGTCCACCGAAAATTTCCTTGACGGTTTCAAAGCTGCCGATGAGGCTGGAGTGATTGGATTCGCGCGGATAGTAGTAGTAATCGCGACCGACAACGTCCACGTATTCATCGCCCGGATACCAGTCAAGAGCATCGCTTGCTTCGTCGGTTGTCCACACCCAAATCAGATTGTGCAAACCCTTCTGGTTCACGAAAATGTCGAACATAAGCTTGTACAAGGCGACGCACGACTTGGCTCCATCGGTACCCCACCAGAACCATTTTCCGCTAGCTTCGTGGAGCGGGCGCCAAAGAACGGCAACACCTTCTTTTTGCAAAGTCAAAAGCGAGTCGGCGATCATTTCCATATCGCGGACAATGGCCTTGTATTCGTCGCTGCTCGTTTTCCACTTGCCGGTGGATTCGTCGTATGCCTTGTTGATGCTGAATTCAGTGTAGGGGTCGTTTCCGCTCGATTGCGTGTAGAACGCTTCGACTTCGTGCATCGGGTCTTTCCAATGCCAGTTGAATTGCGGAATGCCGCCAGCTTTCCAGACGGTCTTTGCCATTTCTAGCGAGGCGTGCGTGTAGCCCTGGTACCATTGCTGATCGGAATTCTTGCCCGATGCGTGCAAAAAGTCAAAACCCACGAGAACCACGTTCTTGCCGCTAGCCTTGTTGATGTAGCTGAGTTCGGTTTGCGTGTTGTAATCTTGCGGGGTGTACTGGCCGTTGTTTTCGAACGGGCGTTCCGTCATAACGCCGCTGATGACGCGCTTGCCGAAATTGTTGAGCAAAAAGTTGTAGAGCTTCTGTGCGCTTTCGGTCGGTTCTGGAGTGACTGGCGTCGGAGAAATGCTCCACGGACTGGCTTCGTATTCCGTGAGTTCTATGTAGTCGAGGTTGACCCAGCCCCAGCTATGCACGATGCCGATCTTGTTTTCGCCTGCGGTGAGCTTGATTTTGCCTGCGCCCTTGATGGTCTTGAATTCATCAGATGTACCGAACGAAATCTGTCCGGCTGAAACATCGTTGATGGTCAAGTTCTGGATCTTGTTTCCCGATTCTGTCGGCAACTGGTACGTGGTCCAGAGCGTGTAATAACCTGTGGTGGCTACAGTCACCTTGAATTCCAGATTGCCTTCCTTCATCTGGACGTACTTACCGCCCGAAGCTTTAGCGTCTTCGGTCACGACGACCTTGTGGTCATCGGCGAGGACGGCGTCTTCGGCTTCTAAACGGATGGGGGTGGCGGCAAAAGCGGAGCCTGCGAGTGCGGCGACAGTTGCCGTAGCGACAAAATTTGTGTAGTTAAAGTGTTTCATAAACATCCAATATCTCCACCCCTAAATTTATATTCTTGCGCGCAAAATTCAAAGGATTTTCATCACGTACTTACATTGTCAAGCTGTGCCGGATCCCGTCATTCTCGACTTGCTTTGTCATGCCCGACTCGATCGGGCATCGCCTTACACGCTTGCTATCACGTTGTTGAAGAATTCATTCATTTTTGCAACAAAAAAAGTCCCGCTTTTATGCGGAACCCTTTTGCTTGCTCGTATTAAAGGTGATGCCGCAACAAGTGCGGCATAACAGTGGACTGTGTAAAAGACATTCCATTCGTACTGTCATCCCGGCCATATGCCGGGATCGCCTTTACGTGTTTTACTTGATGATCACCGGCTGCGTTGTCGTGATGCCAGCCTTCATACGGACGATGTACTGACCCTTCGGCATGTCAGCGAGGCTGAACATATAGCTGCCGGCGGAGAGTGAACCGCTGAAGAGCGTTGCGACGATTCTTCCGTTCATACCGAATACGTCGACACTCACGTTTCCCTTAGCCCTTGTCGTGAGCATGATCTTGTCGCCGTTGATGATGAACTTTGAAGATGCACTAGTCCTGGGCTTGACGCAACGAGTCGATTGCTGACCGTAAACGTAGTTTTCATCGAAGACAATCTTGATTTCCGGAATCATTTCTTCGGTGTTTTCGTAACCGCGCTTGAATGCGTCGTACTTGTCGGTGTTAAAGTCAAAGAGCGTCAAATCGCCAGCCTTGATGTCGTCGTAGATGACCGTGCCGGTGTAACCTGCGGCGTAGTTTGCAAGCGTGATGCTGAGCGTCTTGTTGCGGTCGGCAAAGCTAGAGATGTCGATGGAACAAGTGACCTTTTCACCAGCCGGAACCTTGCAGCTGCCTTCGGTTTCGGTCCAGGTCCAAGAATCCGTGAGCTTTAAAATCAAGTAGATGTCGGCGTCTGTCTTGCCGTTGTTCTTGGCCGTCCAGGTGAACTTCGTTGCACCGGAAAGATCCCAGCCGCCCTTGTTCTGGTATTCCACCTGACCGTTGTCGGCACCGTAGGTCACTGCCATCATGCCGTTTCCGCCCGTGGAACCGGAAATGTCCACATCCTTGATCTTGATGCTTGCTTCTTCCGTTGCTGCGAGAACCTTCATGGCTTCGAGAGCCGGGTCGATTGTGTAGCTATAGCCGCCAAAGTTGTCTTCGGTCTTGTCACCGATGTACTGCCAGGCGAGAGCGCCTGCGTAACCGCCGTCAAAAGCCTTGCGGTAGCATTCTACTGTCGTGATTTCGGTCTTTGCCGCAAAGTTGGATCTGTAGGTGTCGCCAGCCCAGCCGCTTGCCGGAAATTCACCGATGATCATCGGCTTGGAATCGTAACCGTAAGTGGTAGCCATCTGTGCTGCCGTGTTCACGAACGGACTGACGGAATTGTCTTGCCAGTACGGATAATAGTGCGTCTGGAAAAAGTCGAGCGTACCCTTGGCTTCGCCACCTGCTTCGATGAGGGCTGCGTCGTTCCAGTACTTCTGATACTTGATGTTCACGCTACCGGTCGAAACGAGAAGTTCCGGGTTGGTCGTGTGGATTGCTGCGGCAACCTTGTTCGTGAACTTCTGGATCTTAGAAAGTGCCATCTTCTTGGCGGTCCAGCCGCTGCATTCGCTCGTCATGCCTTCGGGTTCGTTAAAGACTTCCCAGGTCATGAGAGCCTTGTGGTTACCAATCTCCTTAACGACCGGAATGAGGACATTGTCAATAAATGCCTTGGTACCTTCGTCTTCGAACAGCAATTCGTTGGCCGTGATGTCGAGCTTTTCGTTGTAAATGCCCCACTGGTTCGGTTCCATCAGGTTGTGGCTAAAAAGGCACATCGAAACCATCACGCCATATTCTTCGGCAATGTCCAAAGCCTTCTTCATGTTGGCGATCGTGTTTTCCTTAGGGCCTGTGACCAAGTGCGTCGCTTCATCAATCGTCGGGCTCTGGCTCATGTTGTTGAAGAGCCACCAACGGATGGCGTTACCACCAGCGGCACGCGTGCCTTCCACGGCCTTGCGCCATGCGTTTTCATCAAGCGGGCTTGCGCCTACGTCGGAGTTGTAGTCGCTCCAGGCGAGGTTCGTGCCCGAGAAGAAGATTTTCTTGCCGTTATATTGAAGATCGGTGCCGCTTACGGTAAGTCCCGGAGCTGCAAAAGCGGCGGTTCCGATAAGTGATGCGGCAATTAAAGACTTGAAGCAGTTCATAGAATATCCTTATTTTTCTATAAAATTAGATAAACAGCGATGATATAGGCTTATCCCGATTTTGAGTGCTTCACAAAAACTGTTGTAAATGTCTGCACCCCCAAACATCCTAAATCGTCTACAGAAAAATAATTTCGAAAAAAATGAAGTCAAGGCGCACTGTGAGAAAGTGCAAGTTTTTCACACGAAAGTAAGAAAAATAAACGATTTGTTTGGAGCGTTCGGGGTAAAAAGTGACGGAATGCACATTACAAGAAAAGGCAGCCGCGTTTGCGGCCACCTTTGTGGCTTTTAGCTTTTTGTGTTATGATACTTACTTGACGAGGATCGGCTTGGAGGCTGCGATTCCCATGCCCTTGGCGCGGATGATGTACTGACCCTTGGAGAGGTCCTTGAGGCTGAACGAATGTTCGCCTGCGCTGAGGGTGCCGCGGAAGAGCGTAGCGACGCGCTTGCCGTTCGTGTTGAAGACGTCGAGGCTTGCAAAGCCGGCCTTGCTTGCGGTGAAGGCGACATTGGAACCGTTCACGCGGAGTCCGGACATCTTTGTCGAAGCAATGGGCTTAAGTGCGGAAGGACTTACCGGCGTACCGTCCTTGTTGAAAAGTTCGATGCTTGCGATGTGGCCCTTGCTCTGGTCTGCGGCGGTGAAGAGTTCCGTCTTCTTGTTGAATCCGTTGATGACGATTCCGTTGTCCGTGACCATGTTGTCAAAGAGTACCGTGCCTGCAAATCCGTTTGCGCCAGCCAAGATGAAGGTGACGGAGAAGAGGTTGCCGAGGTCCATCGGATGTTCGACGCCTGCGTCATCGGTGTAAGTTTCGATGGCAAATTCGCAAGTGGCCTTGGCGCCGTCGTTGAGCCAGCAGCCGTCGGACGGAGACTGTTCCCAAGTCCATGCGTCATCCTTGGCGCCGTTGCGGACAAAAGCCATACCGATCCAGATGCCGTTCATTTCGCCACCGGAACCCTTGTTTTCGATGGTGACTGCAATGCTCTTTGCACCGGTCAAGTTCGGAACCTTGGTGTACTGGATGTTGGCGCCGCTGTCGTTGATGGCCTTGTAGGTCACGCCCATGACGAGGTCAACATTTTCCGGATTTGCCTTGGCTGTATCTGCGCCGAACTTGGCGTTCTGCGTAGAAGTCGGGCAAGCGTTCGTGGCGGCTGCGGCTTCGCTGTAGTTGTCCCAGCCCGGCATTTTGTCGAGCGTAATGATGCGTTCGTCGGCGAGGTTCTTTGTCCACACGTCGGCTGCGGTCTGGCTTACATAGCCTCCGTTCCAGCTCGGGGATTCGTACCACGGCATCCACCAGCTCCAAGTGGCTCCGTCTTCGTACATCTTGTCGACGTCAGGAATCGGGCCGTTTTCGCTGAGGGAGATGATCTTGTTCGTGCCGGCCTTGTTCGTGAGGTCGATGAATGCAGAGCTGTTGCTCTGGTGGTCATTGGCCTTGTTGTAAATGTCAACGCTCAACACGTCATAGTAGGTTTCGCCCGGAGTCCAGGACATCGTGGCGGCGTCCTTCGGGTTGAAGTCCCAAATGAGGTTGTTGACGCCGTTCGTGAAGACCATACGTTCGTAGAGCAACTGGTAGAGTGCGGCGAACTGCTTGCCAGTATGCGTGCTCCACCAGAACCAGTTACCACCGGATTCGTGAAGCGGGCGGAAAATGGCTGCAACGCCTTCTTTCTGGAGGTCAAGGAAGATCTTGGAAACGAGGTCGATGTCAGCGACGAGTGCCTTGTAAGCGGTCGAAACGGTATCCCAGTTAGTCGTTCCGGTTACGAAAGCTTCGGTGAAGTCGAATTCGGTGTAATTGTCGTTTGCGCCTTTAACATAGAAGTTTTCTTCGTCACCTGGACGCCAGTGCCATGTGAATGCCGGAATACCGCCCTTCTTCCAGGTGCTCTTGGCGATATCGATAGCCTTTTCGGTGTATTCCTGGAACCAGCTGTTGTCCTTGCTTGCGCCGGTGGCGTTCATCAGGTCGACTCCGACGAGTGCGGGGTACTTGCCGCCAGCCTTGAACACGGCCTGAACGTCTTCGTGCTGGGTGGCGTCACCCTTGGTGTAGGCGTCCATGTTGCCGGTCATCACGCCGGAAATGGTCTTTTTGCCAAAGTTGTTGACGAGGAAGTTGTAAAGCTTGACTGCGGACGGGGTGGCAGCCTTTGTCACCGGGGCGTTGCAGAGATTGAATGCCTTGGCTTCGTAATCCTTGATTTCGATGTAGTCCACGTCGATCCAGCCCCAGCTATTGGTGATGGCGATGGTGTTCTCACCGGCGGCAAGGTTCATGACCGTTTCGACGTCAACGAACTTGCCCTTGTCGGTCACATCGAACGTGACTGCAGAGGAGGTTCCGCCAACTTCGACGTTGTTGATCTTGGAACCGCCATAATTGTTCATATAGTGAATGACAATGGTATATTTGCCCGCTTTTTCGACGGAAACCTTAGAAAAAGTAATGTCGCCGCCGTTCATTTTGACGTACTTTTCGCCGGAAGCTGCAGTGCTAGAACCGACTGCTGCGTCGCCAGAGAGGGTTGCTGCTTCAGCTTCGTACTGAACCGCAAATGCCGAGCATGCGGCAGAAAGGCTGCATGCGAGAAGGGCTTTTTTGAAATCCATGTTCACTCCTTGAATTTATGTTCTCAAAAATATAATGAAAAAAGCAAAAATGCAACAACATTTTTGCTTGGGAAGGAAAAAATATGTTTATAGAAAATTTAGGGGTGTTTTTGGTCGTTTTTAGGCTTTTTCTCGACTGTTGCCCCAAATGTGAATGTCCGGGATTCACCGGGCCTGATGACGATCAAGTCGCGGTGGTGGTTCAAAGTATCAGGTTCCGCGGTCATCGGTTCGATGGCGATGCTCATACGGTCAGGCGGCGTGTAAATCTGGATAGCGTTATATTGTTCTTCACCGGCCTTTTGCCAGATCCGGAGTGTCTTGGAGTCGCTTTTGAGTTCCGTAACGGCTAAAATGTTCTCAAAATTTTTCTTGTTTTTGAGAACGAACGGATTTTCGCCCTGATTTAGGCAGAAGCAGTCGTTGATGAACTCGTCGTTGATGAGGCGTCCGCCTACAAAGCGGGTGTCCGGCTTGAATTCGCCTGTCGGGATGTCGGCCTTGTCAAGAATCGCGAGGTATGTTTCTGGGAGCGTCATGACGAGATTGTTGATCTTTTCGCCGAGCGTGTAGTAGGGGTGCCAACCTTCGGAATAGGGGAGGTCTTTAGGACCGATGTTTGTGACGGTCGATTCGACGCTGTAGCTTTCGCCGGAGAAAGTGACCTTGTTCACCGCGCGGAAGGGGAACGGGAACCCGGTAAAGGCGCCTGCCCAGTCGATGCCGAATGTAGCCGTGCATTTTTCGTCGTCGCTTTCAAAGCTGAGCAGCTTCCATTCCTTGTTCTGCAAAAAGCCGTGGAGGGCGTGTGGAGCCCAGCTCACGTTGTTCACGAGCTGGTAATCGTTGCCGTTCCAGTTGAACTTGGCGTAGGCCACGCGTCCCGGGAAGGGGGCGAGTCTGCAGCCGGCATTCGTGTCAGGGCCCATCTTGTAAATGTCGTCGCCTTCGCGGTAACCGAACAGGAGGTCGGACATAAGGCCGTTTGCTCCAGGAATGCGCCATGCGTTGAGGCCAGCGCCGTATCCGCTCAGAATTTCAAATTCAGCGCCGTCGTCACGCTGCAAAACAAAGCACTCTACAGTGCTGATAGGACGGGAAATGATTTTAAACTTGCTCATACTTTTAATTTAGCAATTACCGCTTACTTCCTACCGCCTACTGTCTACTAAAAAAGCTATCTTTTTCTTCATGGATTCACAGACGATTGTTGCCCCGATGACGCCTGCTGGCGTGAGTGCGATTGCCGCGCTGCGTGTCAGCGGTTCCAAGGTGCGCGAAGTGGTGCGCCTGCTGTTTGGCGAATCGGCGCTCAAGAATTTGAAACCTCGCGAAGCAAAACTTGCGACCGCAAAGGATTACCGTACCGTCGTGAATGGCGACCGGAAAACGGCCCAGACCATCGATAGCCTCCTCTACATCTTCTTTGAAGGCCCGAATTCTTACACGGGCGAAGATGTGCTGGAACTTTACCCGCACGGAAATCCGATCATCGTGCGTGAACTTTTGCAGGTCATCAAGAGTGTCGAGGGCGTGCGTCTTGCCGAACCGGGTGAGTATACGCGACGTGCATTTTTGAATGGCCGGATGGACTTGGTACAGGCCGAATCCGTGGCAGACGTGATCCACTCGGCGAACCGTGCTGAACTCAAGAATGCTCACCGTTTGTTGGGCGGTGCGCTCTCGAAAAAAGTCAAGACGCTCACGGAACAGGTGATGGACATTTCGGCCCGTTTGGAGCTGGATGTCGACTTTGCCGAAGAAGAAGCCGATCCGGATTACGCGAACTGGGAAAAAAAGATTGAAGCCATCCGCGAAAGCGTGGAATCCATCTTGAAAAGTTTCAAGGGGAATGCCGCCGTGCGACGTTTGCCGCTTGCGGTTTTGTACGGCGCTCCGAATGCGGGCAAGTCCAGCCTCGTAAACGCACTCCTCGGCGAAGACCGAATCCTCGTGAGCAACATTCCTGGGACGACCCGCGACTTTGTCGAAGTCCGCTTGTTCCTTGCGGGTGGTGAAATCCGCTTGGTCGATACCGCTGGCATTGCCGACAAGGCGACCGACGCGCTTGATGCCCTCAGTATGGAAAAGAGCAAGGAAATCCTCGCCGAAGCCGACATGAAAATCCTCGTCGTGGACGGGTCGGGCGATGCCGGCGCATCTTGTCATCCTGAGAATGGCGTTGAAAAGGAAAACGTCATTGCGAGGAACGTAAGTGACGAAGCAATCCATCCGGATTTTGTCGTCAT
>JBGVAT010000137.1:0-9378 GCA_045224895.1 Fibrobacter sp. | reverse complement strand
AATGGGGAACGAACTCACGACAAACGCCTACGGGTGGGCACCCGACGCCTGGACGATTTTTGAATCCAGCGAGACCGAGCACAGCCTCGTCGCCATCGTGGCGCTTGATTCACTGTTGTAACGGCGAAGCCACAGTGATTAGGACTGTGTAAGGCGATCCCGGCACAAGGCCGGGATGACAAAGTGGCCGGGAGACAGCGTAAGGGGAACGCTAGTGTTGTATGAACTTGAAGAAGGCGACGCCGGGGATTTTGCGGGTTTCGAGGTAGTCGGCGAGCGGGACTTCCACAACCTGCTTCTTTTGCGATGATGCGTGGCGCAGGACGGGCTTTTGGCCCGGTGCGTAAATCACGAAACCCGTATGCGTATAGTCAATGTTATCGGAACTTCCGACAATGCCTAAGCCAAGAACCTTCAAGCTTCCGTGATAAACTTTTTTCGCATCCGCAATCGCCTTGTTCAAGGGGACATAATTGATCTTGAGCGGAGTATCCTTTCCCGTGTACTTCACGTGATGATTCTTGAAGAACTCGGCCTTGGGCATCGTGCGCGTCACCGAGACTTCGCCTTCCATCGGAACAATCTTTGCGTACTTACCTTCGCCAATCCAGTCGTTCAGCAGGTAATGCTTGCGGGTCAAAAAGCTAACCTTGCCGTTTTTGTAACGCAAACGCTGCAGTTGCCTGTACAACGACTTTTCGCTTTTGGCCATCGCAAGGGCCGCAACGTGTTCCAGGTACGTCACACAATCCACGGAGTCTAAATAAACTAACGGTTTATCTTCGATAGCGTCAAAATGGCCTTCGCCCATCGGGCCAAGCTTGTAGGGGGTACCGATCAAGGCCTTCGAAAAATGATCGAGGCGTTTGTTCAGTCCCAAGACGCTCTGGGCGTCAAGCCACAGCGACTTCATCTGCAACAGGGACTTGTAATTGTTGTTCGTATAGTTGATGAGACGCAACCAAAGCGTGTCGAGAATGTCGCGGCCACGCAAATCGGCGGCATCGCAATTTCCGTTGAGGTACATCGTCGCCACGAGCGTATCGCCGTCCATCGTGTTGATGTAACCGACCAGGCCATGAACACCTGCAATGTAGCCCGTCTTGAACCGAGTCAGCCAAGTCGCATCAAGATTCAGCATACGCTTTGCACCGGAGCCAACGCCAGGACTTGCCAGACTGTTGATGTAATATTGCCCCTTCGGATGGCGTGCCATCTTCGCAAGCAGCCTTGCAACAGTAGAAGGTTTCACCTTGTTGTCAGGGGAAAGTCCGCTGCCATCAAAAACTTCAAAGTCATCGGGATCAAGACCCATATCCGCAAGGAACATACTCTCGACAACCCTACCGCCATCAACGCTACCATCGCCCTTCACCATAGCCCCGAGATTGCGCAACAGCGTTTCGGCATGGAAGTTCTGGCTGCGCTGATTGATTTCGTCGAGAATGCTAAGGAGCGGAGCGGCAGAAACCGCAAACTTCTTGAGTTCAGTCTTGGACATGCCAGACTTAGATTCCTTAAAGACGATACCGCGATTCTTTAGCGCATACAGGAACGCCGCCCTGAAATAACCGATCGGATTGCGGATCGGAAGCACCATACTTGCAGAATCGACGTATTCGCCAATGGTTCCGCCAAGCGTGATAATAGACTTTTCCGGATCGATGCTATAGACCCACTTTTTCTTTTTTCCGCCCGTCGTCTTTAATTTATTTACAACCTTGACATAACCCACATCCGGCTGGATCGACACCACCGCCGTGTCGCCGTGATAATAGCCCGGCCAAAAACGAATCGTCACACAGTTGTCGTTAAACCCAAGCGGCGCAATTTCGGCACCGTACCAAGAATCGTAATAGTTCGAACGCCAGTTTTCGGGCTTCCACGGACCCTTGTAATAGCTCGTATCCAGCTCGATATTGCCGACAATCGTATCGATACCAAGCGCACGGATGGAATCGGCCATATTGTTCAGGATATAGAACGGGTCGTCATAATAGCGCGCCGAAATGTTCGGGTCACCTTCGCCACGAACCCTGAGAGTTCCCGTAAGCGTTTTTTTCTTGATGTCGCCAAGCACCGTCACTTCGGTTTTCGGTTCGTAATCCAGCGGCAAATAATGGAGCGCAGCGGCCGTCGTCAAAGTCTTGAGCGTACTGGCCGGAGTAAAATATTCATCGCCATTCACGTTCCCGATTTCTTTACCCATCTTGAGAGAACGGAGCGCCATTCCAAAATGGGCTCCCGGGACAATAGAATCCACATAGCTCTTGTACGGAGCCACATTGACGTGGGCAAACAACGGAGCAACAACGAACGGCACCAGGCACGATACGGCTTTAAACAAACGTTTCATGAGCGGGATTTACTTTTTCTTTCTTTTTCTATAGCGAATGACGATAAAGACACAAACCACCAAAACCCCAGCAACAACCACACCTAAGACCTTGAAGGATACAATCCGGTAAGTGAATTCGTCGACAGTCGGCAACTCACCACGGCTGATGAATTCCGTAGAATTTTTCGGATAGACTTCCTGATATTCCTGCAAGAAGAAATGCTGGATGCGGTGCAGGGATTCCGGTTCATTCAACGTTTCGGAATGCCCGAGAATTTCGTTGATCTTGACGTGAGCATCATACACGACCTTTGCCAGGAGAGCGCTGCGTCGTTTCAAGTTTCCCGTCTTGGCACAGAGATTGCCGATGCTGTTCGACATGCCGACCAGAACCTTTTCGACTTCGCCCCATTCGGGGATGTTCGGGAAACTGCGGCAATGATCCAGGCTTGCCACAATCTTGGAATAACGCGCATCGCGATTCCAGATATGCAGAATGCTCCTGTCCGCGGGCAAGAACCCGACCTGACGCGAGTAGGCATCGATATTATCGGCTCGGAGCAAGTAGACCAGCAAGCGTTCCGCAAGTGCGTACTTGGACGAATCAATCTTGTTGCAAAGGGCCAGGTGGCTCCCACCCATGAACGAGGACTTTCCGTTCGGACCGGAAGGCAAGCTCAAGACCTTGATGCCATCCTTTGCAATCGACGAATTGGCAAGACCGCCCGAATTTTCAGGATAGTCCAGCTGCTTGATCAGTTCTGAGGTTCCGTAGTGGAACACACGTTCCGAGCGGACAAAGCCGTTCGCATTCTCCGAAGAATTCTCGGACAAGCTGTAAGGCGCCATATGCGGGTCGCCCATAATTTTAGCGTAGAGCGAAAGACCGACAAGCGTGTTCGAATCCAAAAGCGAACTGCGGTATCCGCTATCCGACGGCACAATAAAATCACCACCATGGCTCCAGATAAACGGAGCCATACTCTGCTGACCGGCCCAATCGTCCTTACCCGGAAGCGCAAACGGAGTCACCTTGACACCAGCCGCCGTCACGAGGTCTGCACTGGCAATCGTCCTCATCACGCCAAGGAACTGCGGATACGACTCAATGTCGGATTCATCAAATCCAAGCTGTTGCCACAAGCGCTCGTTCACAAAGAATCCGCGGACATCAATGAACCACGGAACCGCATAGAACTCAGGACGTCCGAAAATATGCGTGCTGCGAAGACCTTCGTCCAAAAAGCGGGCCGAGTCAATTTCGGCCATCAGGTAGTCGATCGGACGGACATGCCCCGCCGCGGCAAAATGCGGAACCCAGGTCGAGCCCAGCTGAATCACGTCAGGCGCAAACGCATTCGAATCCGCCAACGTGCGGGAGATCCTGTCGAACGCCTCGTTCCACGTAAGCGAGGTCACCTTCACCGGCGTTCCCGTCTCGCGATAGAACTTTTTCGCAAGGCGGTTCACCGCAATCTTTGAACCAAGACCATTATCCATCACCCAAATAGAAAGCGTATCCGCCACTACAGAATCTGCAGCAGCAAAACCAAGAACCAGGCCAGCAAGACACGCTATTTTCTTCAGGGATTTTATCATTGGGCAAGCCTTCCGAAGTCTTCGAAGAAATGGGGATAAGTCTTGTTCACGCACGCAGGGTCGAGAATCTTCATCGGGACGCCGCCGAGCGAGACAAGGCTAAAGCACATCGCCATACGGTGGTCGTTGTAGGTTTCAATCGTCGCCGGCTGCAACTGTTCGGGCGGATCAATCGTAATCGTATCCATGTCGGCCACCACGTGGGCGCCCACCTTCTGGAGTTCCGCCGAGATCGCTGCAATGCGGTCGGTTTCCTTGACGCGCCAGCTGCCAATGCCACGGATCGTGGTCGTACCCTTTGCAAAGAGGGCAAGCACGGAAACCGTCATCGCCGCATCCGGGATGTCGTTCAAGTTCATGTCGAGGCCCTTGAGTTCGCAACCGCGGCCATCGCATTCGATCCAGTCCGGACCGATCGTGACCTTTGCGCCCATCTTTTCGAGGACCTTCGCAAAGCCGACATCGCCCTGATGGCTTTCGCTACCGACGCCAACCACGCGTACCTTGCCCTTGCCAATCGCGGCTGCGGCAAGCGGATAGCTGGCCGAGCTAGCATCGCCTTCGACAAAGAACGTTCCGGGAGACTTGTAGCAACCCTGCGGAACGTAAAAGTCCGTGAGACCGTCATGGCGCACATCAATGCCAAAGCGCTTCATCACGTCGAGCGTGAGTTCGATGTACGGGGCCGAAATAAGTTCGCCGTCCACGTGGATGTGGAGCGGAGCCTTGCAGTACGGAGCGCAAATCAAAAGCGCCGTGAGGTACTGGCTCGAAATGTTACCGCGGACGCTGACATCGCCGCCTTCCAGTCCATCGGCCTTGATGCGGACAGGCGGATAGCCATCGGATTCCAGGTACTTGATGTCGGCACCGAGCGTGCGGAGCGCATCGACCAAGTCGCGGATAGGGCGTTCGCTCATGCGTTCTTCGCCGCGCAAAATGAACTTGCCCCAACCAAGCGTGAGGGCTGCCGTGAGAGAGCGCATTGCCGTACCCGCATTTCCAAGGAACAGCTCGATGGAAGGGCTCGGGCCATCAAACGGCTTGCCGTGACCTTCGACAACCGCATTGGTAAAATCGTCCGAAAAATCAATCTTGACACCTAGCTGTTTCAGAGCCTCGCCCATATAACGGGTATCGTCGCTCTTGAGCAAGTTCTTGAGCGTCGTCGTCCCTTCGGCAAGTGCAGAGATCAAAAAAACTCGATTGGTGATACTCTTTGAGCCTGGCAAGCACAAAGACCCCTCGAAAGAATGATAAGCGGGAAGCTGGATAAAGCTAGGGCGAAATTGAAAATCGTTCATACAAGAAAAATTATACATTTTTATCAAACGTTGTCTTTTGGGGCGACCCGAAAGCGGAGCGAAAATCAAACAACCACGCGAGGAAACCATGGAACAGGAAGTCACGACCAAAAACTTTGAAGTTCGTTTCTCGGACTGCGACCACCATAGCCGACTCAAACTCTCGAACCTTTTCCTCTTCATGGAAGAAACGGCCATCGCCGATGCCGAGCAGAACGGCTTTGGCATCTGGAAAATGATGAAGGCGGGCTACACCACGGTCATCACGCGACTGAAGATCCGCTTACTCCACCACCCTGTCTGGGGCGAGAAGCTTTCGATCTCGACGTGGGCAAAGGACATCATCAAGGACAAAGTCTGGCTCAAGGACTACTCCATTCTCGATGCGCAGGGCCATTCCATTGCGCAGGCAACGTCTTCGTGGCTCCTGGTGAATATGAAAACCGGCAAGGCAGAAAACCCGGCCAACTCGCCGTACCCGATCCCCCTCATTCCCGGAAAAAACGCTCTCCCCGAAATGATGGACATTCTGGATCCGCAATTGGAGCCGAAGGTCATCGCACAGGAAACCGCTAAGTATAGTGACCTGGACATGAACAAGCACGTGAACCATTGCCGCTACGTGGAATGGGTGATGGACGCACTGGATCCGCAGGAAATCAAGACAAGACGCATCCGTTCGATACAGATAAACTACATTACACAGATTCCGCTGGGCGGGAAAGTCAACATCGTGAGGTTCAAGAACACGAACCACCACGCCTACTTTTTCGGGATGAACGCCGACGACATGACGCAATGCCATTTCCAGGCCCGCATCGGATTTGCGGATTAAAACCTAGTCGGAAGTAGACTGTAGTGCATTTTTCAGCAAGCGTTCTTCGATTTCGAAGGCGCTTGGCTTGTCCTTGGGCGTGAGGCACGGCCCCGTGCCATACAGGTGGCGCATCATCTCGAACAACGTGTATTCACGGTCAAAATAGCCGATATCGGAATTCGGACAGATCGTGACCGGCTCGCGGATGCGGGCCGGCAGCGAACCACGAGCGACCGCCACACATTCCGGCTGGTAATGGAGCGAAGGGTTCTTCTCGCGGAGTTCTTCGCGACCTGCATTTCCGAGGAACCGGCAGATGCACTCGCGTTCAAGCGTTTCGCGACGAAGCGCGTCGTACTTTTTGCGAATCTCGCTACAACTTTTACTAGAGACAACGGATTCCATCACCTCGTTCGAAAATGACGAAGAGGAGGGCTCACTTGCGCAAAGCTCTTCCTTTTCCAGCTTGTCGATTTCTGCCAGCCGTTGCATCACGTACTCGCGAGAAGCCCTGCACACAGGATGGTCAAAACCCGGGAGCTTTTGGCAAAGGTAATGCTGGCGGCACGGGAATCCCGGCTTCAGTTCTGGCGCTCCGGACTTTTCAGTTTCGGGAGCAAAAAACTCTTCGACTTTTTTACGGCAAAGTTCTGCCGCCGTCGAAGTCCGCAAATTCACAAATGGAATCCCGAGCGGAGACGCTTGGCTAACGTAAACATCTTTGGGCGCCGCGGCCGCAAGCATGCGGCGGGTGGCTTTGTCCATGCTCGTCGCCTGCGGTACAAGCAAGAACGGAGTCCCGACGCCCACGCCATCAATCCCGCGCGACATCACCGTCTCGATGTCTTCGGGAGTACAAAGCCCACCCTGCGCGGTAATCCGCGCCGGCGCCGATGGAGGAACAATTCCATCAACAGAATCAGTCGCAAACTTTGCAATCATCCCGCGGGTCGCTTCAAAAAGTTCCCTGCGCTTTTCAACAAACTCACGCACAACATCAAGCAACAACTTTCCGGATTCAAAGAACGCATGGCCGCCGCAGTTCACGCCAGATTCGATGCGATATTCGTAAACTTCAAGACCCTTTTTTGCCAAGTAGCGCCCCTGCACCAGCGCAGAACGGTAATCCGAAACCTTCAGGATAATCTTCTTGGATGGCGCTTTGTCGCGAGTCCTGTAAAAGGCTTTGCACTTCGCAATTTCCTCGAACACTGCCAAGTTTACGCCTGCGCTCAATACAAGCGAACCCTTTACCTTGGAAGCCGCAAAACCGCGGACAGCATCGAAAGCCGCCTCGTCGTGATTCAGCCCCACCATAATGTTCGCCTGGATTTCGCCCGGTTGCATTTTCTCGGTGAGAGCCGCTTCAGCCGCAATCCGCGAAAGCCCCGTCTTTGCAAAGACGCCATCGTATTCCACACGGAGCCGTGAATTAAACGGGAGCATCAAAAAGTAAATGTCCTTGTCGCTACCACCGTCAATACGTTCGGCGCAAAGCCGCGTGAACTTGCGTTCCACTTCGTCCGCCACAAAATCCAGATACGAACGGATTCGCCCAATGCGCGTCGTCTGCGGAGAGCCCAGATCAAGCCCGAGCCGTTCCGCATAAGCCATACGGTATTCTTCGAGGAGGCCGTCGTCCACAAGGGAAATCACGGAGGTAATGCCAAAATGCGCCACGCGAATAGGCGTGTCCGCCGTATAGCAAATCCCCATGACCGGTATGTGAATCTTGTGAACCATAAACTCTCGAAATCCCCGCGAATACCCCAAATGCAAGTTGGACTGCAATATATAAAAATAGTAGACAGTAGGTAGTAGGAAGTAGACAGTAGGAAGTAGGAAGTAAGAAGTAAGAAGGGAGCGTGCCCATACCTCACACCCCTACGGCACAATAACACCCATACTAGGCGAAAGTTCAAAGCGAAGCGTACCTTGCAAATCCGTGCGGAAAAGATTCAGCGAATCACCCAGAACCAGATCCAACTTACGAACAACAGATGGCACCGGATGTCCATAGCCATTCCCCGCCCCAACGCTCACAAACGCATACTTCGGCGAGACCTGTGACACAAACGACAGCGTATTGCTCCCTGCCGACCCGTGATGCGCCACCTGCAAAAGTTCCGCCGAAAGCGTCGGATTCATCTCGAGTACGTGACGCTCCCCCGCCGAATCCAAGTCTCCCGTCAAAAGAACCCTAGCAGCTCCGTAGCGCACAAGCAGCACCACGCTCGCCGCATTCCCCTCGACATTTGCATAACCCGTAGGCCAAAGCACATCAAACTGCGGGCACTCCGAACAGGCACCACCCGACATTCCCTCCACAAGCCCCGCCGACTTTCCACGCCAAATCGTATCGACCGGGATCTTCAACCGGGATGCCACGCGCAAAACGCTGTCGTGGAAAAAACTGGACGCCCCGTCCGTCCCCACGAAAAGATGCCGCACAAAAACACCTCGCCCAGGCAACTCCATAAAGCCCCCGATATGGTCACGATGAAAATGACTCAGCACCACCCATTCAAGCGTATCCACCCCGCGCGCCAAAAGCGAGTCCACCACCCCGACCGAATCCGGTCCGAAATCATAAAGAGCGTAACGCCCATTCCATTTCAAAAGCACCGCAAGCCCCTGCCCCACGTCAAGCGCCGCAAGTTCCACCGGAGATTCCCCCTCCGGAGCCTCGGGCGCATACATGCAGCCGCAAAGGCAGGCAAATATCACAACGAACAGGTCCCATAATTTCATAAGCAATCCCCTTTTTTAACGGTTTCTACTTATAAAACACGCTTTTAAGGCAAGATTGGACCATTTTTTTATTATCTTTACTACTAATTGAGGTCACTATGCAATTACCTAAGTACAAAAAGAAGAAACGCATCAAGCTCAAAGTCTGTCAGGAACCCGGTTGCGGCCGCGAATTCTGGGGACACCCGATTGCGAAGTATTGCGAACTGCACCGCGACATCAAGCAGCGCCAGAAGCAAAAGAAGGACATCGAGAACATCGAATCCAAAAACATCATCTTCCGTCACAACTATACGGAAGCTATGGATCTTGAATTCAAATGCTGCCTCGACGGTTGCGACAAAACCTTCACGATCCGCATTTTCCCGAAGCAGTACGTTTACCCGCGCTTCTGCATGGAACACAGAAACGACTTCAAGCGTGCTAACTTCCTCAGAATTATGCAGAAAAAGTAACTTTTGCCCCTAAAAGCAAATTTTTTAGAAAAAAGTTGTTGCCATCCCTTGAAATTTGGGATGGCTTTTTTATATTTGGTCTCGCTACATGGTGGATGTAGCTCAATTGGTTAG
>JBGVAT010000136.1:0-2477 GCA_045224895.1 Fibrobacter sp. | reverse complement strand
ACTATTAAATTTCTATCTTTAGGCGCGAATTTTATGAGGTAACTCCTATGGGTAATGAGGCAGAAAAGCCGAATATCATTACGTCCTCGCTTGACTTTTTGGTCAACTGGGGGCGTTCTAATTCACTGTGGCCGTTCCCTTACGGTACGGCTTGTTGTGCAATCGAATTCATGAGTACGGAAGTGGGTCGTTATGACCTTTCACGTATCGGTTCTGAATATGTGCGTTTTACGCCGCGTCAGTCCGATGTGCTGCTTGTTGCAGGTACGATCACTTACAAGCAGGCTCCGATCTTAAAGCGCATCTACGAACAGATGGCTGAACCCCGCTGGGTCATTGCCATGGGCGCTTGCGCTAGTTCGGGTGGCTTCTATGACAGCTACTGCACTGTGCCTGGTATCGACCACATTATCCCGGTGGATGTGTATATCGGTGGTTGCCCTCCGCGTCCGGAAGCATTCTTCGATGCGATGTTTGACTTGCAGAAGAAGGTCAAGGACGAATCCTTCATGAAGCAGCGTGCCGAAAGCATCAAGGACCAGCTTGAAATGATCAAGTTGAAGACTGCCGAAGCTAAGCGCGACATTGCCGCCTGCGCCCACGAAAAGATCGTGGACATCAAGGACTTCATGAAAGAAAAACAAGAAAATCTTGTAAAGAAAGCCCAGTTCTGGAAGGAGTAGAAGAATGACTGTTGAAGAAATCTTCACCGCCCTTGAAGGAAAGTTTGACGTCAAGCGCGAAACGCTGGACAAGTGGGGCGTGACGGCAGTTATTGCTGCTCCCTATCTGCATAACGCAGTCCAGTTCCTCAAGGAAGAAGCCGGCATCAAGTTCGATATGCTCGTGGACATTGCCGGTATCGACTACTTGACTTACCCGAATCACGAAGGCCCGCGCTTTGCGGTCTCTTATGCTTTCAAGAGCATGAAGAATCCGGGAACCCGCATCCGTCTTAAGGTGCTGGTGTCCGAAGAAAACCTCAAGGTTCCGACGATTAGCGACCTCTATGCTAATGCCAACTGGTACGAACGCGAAGTCTATGACCAGTTCGGCGTGATTTTCGAAGGTCATCCGGACCTCCGCCGCCTGTTGAACCACGTTGAATTTGTCGGCCATCCGCTCCGCAAGGATTACCCTGCCCAGAAGCGTCAGTGGCTCTCGACAAACGACTACCTGCTTCCGCAGTTGGAAAAGCGCCTCGAAGAACTTGGTTACAAGGTCGTGCAGCGCTCTAAGGAAGTGGAAACGAACGACAACGAATTTTTGGAAGGGAGTATCAAGGCATGATCGTATTGGATCCGAATGGCGAAAAGCTGAATTTGATGCCTCTTAACGTGGGGCCTAGCCACCCGGCAACTCACGGCTGCTTGCGCTTCTTGACTGCTATGGATGGCGAAACCATCGTGGCATCTGTCGAAGAAATCGGCTACCTGCACCGCGGGTTCGAAAAGATGGTCGAACGCGGCACTTGGCAGCAAGTGATTCCGTACACCGACCGTCTCAACTACTGCTCCGCAATCATGAATAACATTGCGTTCTGCCGTGCAGTTGAAAATATGTTCGGTGTTGAAATTCCGGAACGTTCCAAGGTTCTTCGCGTGATCGTGAACGAACTCTCCCGTATCAACGACCACTTTGTGTGCGTCGCTGCAGCGTTCCAGGACTTGGGCGGTACAACTCCGTTCATGTACGCCTTCAACCCGCGTGAAGAAATCATGTGCATCTGGGAAAAGCTCACGGGTGCGCGTCTTACGAACAGCTTTGCTCGCATTGGCGGCCTCTACCGCGATAGCTATGTCGGCTTTGAACAAGATGTTCTCGCAGCCCTCAATTCTACCGAAAAGGCTTTGAAGGACTTGCACGCCTGCTTGGACAGAAACCGCATCTTCCTCGACCGTACGGTGGGTATCGGCAAGATCTCTGCTGAAAAGGCCATCAGCTACGGCTGGACCGGTCCGTGCCTCCGCGCTTCCGGTGTCGCTTCTGACCTCCGCAAGGACGAACCGTATTACGATTACGAAACCTACGACTGGGAAGTCGTGGTCGGCACTCAGGGCGACTGCAACGATCGTTTGCAGGTTCGTTTGGCCGAAATCGAAGAATCCGTGAAGATCGTGCGTCAGGCCTTGAAGCGCCTTGCTCCGGGCCCGGTCGATATCGTCGACCCGCGTATCCGCGTTCCGTCCCACAAGCTTGCTTACCAGGACATGGAAGGCCTTATCGGTCGCTTCAAGAGCGTTTACGAAGGCATCCGCGTTCCTGAAGGCGAATACTACTGCGGTTCTGAATGCGCTAACGGCGAACTTGGCTTTACCATCATTTCCGATGGCAGCGGTCATCCGTACCGCATCAAGGTCCGTCCGCCTTGCCTCACGCAGTTTGCTGCTTTCCATGAACTCGTCGAAGGCGGTCTCTTGGCTGACTCCATGGCCGTGCTTTCGGGTCTCAACATTATTGCTGGAGAACTTGACCGA
>JBGVAT010000135.1:0-5537 GCA_045224895.1 Fibrobacter sp. | reverse complement strand
CGTTGCAGCTGACAAGGCTGACGATCTCGCCAAGGAATTCCTTGAATTCGCTAAGGCTCGCGGCCTCCAGCAGCTCAAGGGTCACCGCTCCGTGGGTGGCTTCCGTGCTTCCATCTACAACGCTATGCCGGTGGAAGGCGTGCAGGCTCTCGTCGACTGCCTCGGCGACTTCGAAAAGAAAGTTTTGGGCTAAGCCCGAAACTTGGACTTGAGCGAAAGCGAAAGTCCAACGTCCGAAGGCTAATTAGGAATGCGCCGCGCTGCGCGGTGTAACGCATTTGAGAAAGCCTCGGTCATAGACCGGGGCTTTTTCGTTTACAACCGTCATCCTGGAGCAACGCGACGGGATCCAGAGAATCAATAAAAGAAGAACCTCCTCATTATTCGTGAGGAGGTCCTATTATTTTGTGTTAGGAGTACGCCATTACGGCGCCTTGGAGGAGGATATCGTGGCACGTATAACCCCGTGCCGGGCGTTTCGCGAGATGCACCAATTCACCTGGCGAAACTTAGAGAATGAATCGAGACCCTCAGACGTTCTCAAATTTCCTAATCCAAACACACCCAAAGGCATCCATTCTCTTCTTTTACACAAATAAAGATACTCATTAAAATCGTAAATGTCAATAGAAAAACGCATTTTTTAACATATTTTTGCAAAGCATCACATATTTCATCCACCAAAAATGTTCTCAAAAATTTTAATAACATTTTAAATATTCCGATTCAGGAAAATAGACCAATAAAATTCTGTTTTCGACCGATTTTTAGAATTTCTCTCGAAAACCGCAAAAAGGAAACGCCCGCACCCCGGAACTAGGCCGGGGCAGGCTCCAGCAGGTATGACAGAATAAAAGAAAAGCCCGCCGGGGGCGGGCATAACAACGTACTAAAAGCGCTTAAAAAGCGCGGCTATAAAACCTTAGTTGTCCTCGGTCTTTTTTGCAAACTTGTTCGTAATGTCGGGAATGATATCCATCACCTTCGAGACCAGGGAACTGTCCTTGCTGATCGGCATCACGCGGACATCATCGCCCTTGATGACGAGGAACGCCACCGGTTCTACGGAAGCACCACCGCCAGAGGCAGACGTGTCACCCTTGTTCTGGTGGCCACCAAAGCCAAAGCCCACGGACACGCGGCTTACAGGCACCACGGTCGATTCGCCAGCCTGGATAGGGTTACCGATTACAGTTTCCGCCTTCGTGATAAAGCGGAGTTTTTCCAAAAGAGTTTCTGCAAGTTTTTCAATAGCCATATCTTGAATATAAAAAAAGTAGGAAGTAGGAAGTAGGAAGTAGGAAGTTATTTGATGCTTTTTACCGTCTACAGCAACGCGGCAAAGCCGCCAAACTAGTCCTGTCTACTGCCTACTGTTTACTGTCTACTGCGGCTAAAGCCGCTAATACCTAGCGCCGTAGACGCGGTCACTGGCGGTAAAGAACTTGCGTTCCAGATCGCTCCAGTCAAGGTATCCCCACACCGCCACGACTCGACCGCCCGGCAGCCTTGTCGCCATGCCGTTCACGCCCTCGCCCGCATTAAAGTAAAGCGTCGAAGCCTCGCGGTAAACGCCCTTCGGCTGTACAATGTTCAGCTGACGGCCCCACGCGACAAAGTCATTTTCTTCAACCAGGTCCCAGCTGCGGGCGACATTCCACTGCAGGTCGGAATCGCGGTAGCTTTGGGCCAGCACCGGGAAATAAGCCTTGACGCCAATAAAGTACTTGGTCTGGATTGACGTATGGCCCGGTTCGCGGTGTTCGAACGGAAGGCTCAGGAATTCCTGCGGGAATCCGCCATGACGCGCATTCGGGTAACGGCGGACGTAACTTTCGAGGTCGCTTCGTTCGTAACGGCGGAAGCTGTCGTGCTTAAAGATAAAGATGCGGGCACCGGAACGAATACTTTGTTCCAAGAACGAGCCACGCAAAATGGGCACGATTCCCTGAAAACGGCCACTGTTCATATAATAGTCAAGCGCATAGACGTCGCTCTTGAATTCCAGAATCGTCACGTCCAGCGTGTCGCCGATCATCATCGGGTAGCGCAAATCGATTTTCTTTTCGAGCGCCTTGATGTCGTAGTCCGAGCCATCTTTTATATGGATATCGTCCATCGGCCACACATCGTTGTAGCACATCAGCGAGTAATCGACAAATTCTTCGACCTTCTTTTCGCAAGCGCACAAGATAAGCGAAGCCGCACAGACTCCCGCACAAACAAACCTAGGCAACACCGACGATACAAAGCGATTCATACTCATAAATTTAGCATACATCCGTTTTTATTTATGGACTTCGGCGTAATTGCAATACTCATAAAGGGGACACTTGGAACAATTCGCCGTCAGCTCCCGGCAAATAAAGCCCTTCGTTCCATTTTCAAGAAAGAACTGTAGCGAATGCGCTGCAAAATAAGGATTTTCGGGAGACAGCGCCGTAAAAAATTCATTCGCGAGCTTTTGCTTTTGGGACGATTCAAGTTCCGAAAAGCTGCATTCCTTGGCAGGTCCAAGAATCGCCAAGAACCGCCGAGCCCCCATCGTGAGCGGCAAGGGCGGCATTTTTCCGTTGCGGCATTCCAGGCCAAGTCCAAGCGGAGCGGGCGCCACCAAGCGGCAAATCGCGGCACAGGCTTTAGGACGCGGATTCGAACGTCCCATAAAATAAATTTCGCCCAGATCATTCCACAGTTCTTCTGGCGTGCGATCACGCACCCAGGCTTCTAAATCAGGATGGCGACGAACAAACAGCCCGACGCTCCAGAAAATCCCGGCAACGTGTTCGAACACGGACCAGTTACGGCTATTGAACGTGCGTTCGACGACTTCTTCAATTTCACCCGCCTTCGGCACCGGGAGCGTCCAAAGCTTATCGCCCGGGAACCGTTCGTAAAGGTTCATAAGCAGGCGCAAAATGTCCGGATAGGCTCGATCCTGGAAAAGCGCGCTTCCAAGCAAAGTCCACGCAATCCGCTCGTTCACGTTCGGCATTTTGCATGCCACATAGACAATCGGATCGGCGCATTTAAAGAGCAAGGCGACAAATGATTTTGTCGCCTTGAAAAGCAAAGGTTCGTCGTGAATGTACCGTTTTACAGAAACCATCGCGACCGACCGGAATACTAAAGGGTCTCGCCCACTTTCACGGCCTGTCCAAGACGCGACTTGAACAAATCCGGATGGCGATCGCGGATCTTTTTATCGACCACGAGAATCACGGTGCTGCCCATTTCAAAACGTCCAAGTTCACCACCCTTCTCGAACGAGAACAGACGATCGGGAACCCAGTCCAAACGCTTGTTGTCGCGCGGAAGCTTGCCGGCATTCGTCAGGAGGTTTTCATTATACACGACGCCAATTCGGCCCACGTTTGTAGCACCCACCTTGACCACGAGAATTTCAGAGCCGTCTGCCAGACGGATCTGGCTTGTGAGGCGTTCGTTGATGCAGAAGAGGCCTTCAACACGTTCGACGCTACCGACGTTGACCGGCCAGAGCGTGCCCGGGCAGTAGCTCGAAAGCACAAGGTCGCCCTTGACGGGGCTGTGGATGCGGTGGTAGTTGAACGGAGCGAGGTAAATCGTCGCAAAAGCGCCGCCCTTGAATCGTTCTGCCAGTTCTTCACTACGCAAAAGATCCTTGAGCGTGTACGTTTTACCCTTCGCCTGGATTAAGTTCTGGATGTCGCCATCGAACGTTCCCGTCTGCGAAAGCACGCCATCAACCGGGCTTACGACTTCGGCATCCGCAACAGGACGCATTCCCGGTTTGAGCTTGCGGATAAACAGTTCACCGATGTTTTTATAATAACTCAGCGGAAATTCCGCTTCGGACATATCGAGCTTGTAATAGCTCGCAAAGGCGTTGCGGGCAAACTTGCTCAGGAACGGAATACGCAAACGCGTAAAGGCACCAAAGACACGGCTAGCAGCGTTCTTCGGCAAAAGCTTCATAAAAACATAGAAAGGAGTGTTCATGATTGCAATTATAGTAATTAGTAGGAAGTAGGAAGTTAGAAGTAGGAAGTCCGTTCCGGCTCAGTGGTTTTCGAAATGTGCGACATCGGTGTTGAACATTTTCCACAAGCGGGAGGCAAACGGTGTAGCCCATTCCTTTTCGGGCGCCACGCGGGTCGTTGTTGCAGCGGTAAACTTAGAGTACGTAAGGCACAAAAGTTCGCCATAGCGCGCATCCCACATGCTCCACACGATCAACCAATCAAAGCCTCCCTTCTTGCCCAAGTCGGGATCCATCGACACGTTCAAGACTAACGGGATTGTCAAGTAGCGCAGCCCATAGCGGCTTGCAATACCGTTCAACATATCCTTCAATTCAAACGGGAGCTGACGTGTCAACGTCTGTTCAACGCCATCGCGTTCTTCCCACGGAGTCACGTCATCCAAGCGTTTGCCTTCCACAAATTTTTCGGCCAGAAGTTTGATGGACAAGGAATCGATATAAGCGGAATCCGCATCGGGGACACGCATTCCCGGGAGCATCAGTTCACGAATCATCTTTGGGAAGGCTTTCGCAAAGACCGAATCTTCGACGCGGGCCAGGTCAAAATCAAGAGCGTCCGCACTAAAGCTGTGGCACATTTTACAGACTTCCGGACGAGTCGCCGTCACCTTGAGCGTCGGGAACACACCGACAACCGCATTCGAATCGATGCGGGCAAACGCCTCAGGGTTCCATTCGCGGTAAAACTTTTCGTCGGTAATTTTCAGTTCAATTTCACCCTGCGTTCCGCATTCCGTGCAGGGGGCATCAGCCATACCATCACTGGCTTCCGGAGCGGCGTCACGAGAACCCGCACAAGCAGTGAAAAGCGTTGATGCAAACAACAAAGCGATGAACGATGAACGATTTTTTTTCATATGAAACTCCACGAATGAAATACGAGAAATAATGGTTCCCGTCGCTACGCTCCAGGATGACAGTTCGAGGATGACGTAAAAGGGTTCACTCTAGCATTATAGTAAACGGACCGTCGTTGACGAGACTCACTTGCATGTCGGCACCGAATTTTCCGGTTTCAACGACCGCCACCTCTTTTTTGCACTGTTCTATGATATACTCGTAAAGTTCATTGGCAAGCGTCGGGTTGCCAGCACCGTTGAACGTTGGGCGGTTGCCCTTGTTGCAGTTCGCATAAAGCGTAAACTGCGAAACGAGCAACAGCGATCCGCCCACATCCTTGATGGAGAGGTTCGTCTTTCCGTTTTCATCGGCAAAGATGCGGAGCGCAAGCATCTTTTTGATAAAGCGGTCCGCAATTTCGCGGGTATCGCCCTCGCCCACGCCAATCAGAACAAGGAATCCCTTGTTATCAATTTTTCCGACGGTTTGACCTTCGATATCGACTTGAGCCTTAGTGACTCGCTGGATTAAGAATTTCATTTTTAATTACTCTAGAATTAATTGTTTTTGAAACGCAAAAAGTACGTCATGCGGGCGGGGCCCCAGCTCGGAGTTGACGCCTACGGCGTCAGCGGCTTCACTCGGTCATGAGCGCCTGCAAGCAGTCGCCCGC
>JBGVAT010000134.1:0-13079 GCA_045224895.1 Fibrobacter sp. | reverse complement strand
TGACGCCTCCGGCGTCAGCGGCTTCACTCGGTTATGCCGGTCTGCAAGCAGCCCGTCGCAACACTCGTTTTGCACGCTACTGCGAAGCATTGACGGAATTCAGTGCTTGAATCAATGATAATCAAACAGTTTTCTTGTTTCGTTCAGGAATTTTATGGAATGGATCTCTTTCAAAAAACCGATGTGGTGGCGCAAGTAAGTGAGGAGCGCGTTCTCGGTGAATTCGGGACGCTCGATTTTGTCGCCATTGCGAAGTGCCCAAAGTCCCTGTAGCGTTTCGGATCGTGCGCGGGGTGTATCTACGCCGAGACAGGCCTGGCATACGAATCCGCCAGTTTCGGGGTAAAAGTCCGCTGCAGGCTTGTCGAGGGTGTTGCCGCAGCGGCTACATGTGGTGAGATCGAGATTGTAACCCCACATATCGCAAGTGTCCAGGAGCCATTGCGCGAAAATATTCGATTTGTGGGTGTGCGCGTTTGCGGTACTGCCGCAGGTCTCGTTAAATTCGTGGAGTGCTTGCTCCAGCCGTTCGAATTCTTCTTGCAGCGGAACCCCTTGCGGGGCGTAGCGCAAAATCATCTCGGTGATGACCTGCGCTTTTGCAAGGCTCAACAAGTCGTTGCGCAAGTCCTTGCGCCAGTCCAAAAGCGTCGCTTCCTTGATGAACTGCAGTTCGGTATTCGGATTTTGCCGAAAGACGACTTCGCTCAACGCGAGCGGATCCAAAGCACCTCGGAACGGGGATTCCTTTTTCTTGCCGCCCTTGACGATGAACGAAACAATCCCGCTTTCTTCCGTAAGCGCCTTGACGATAAAGCTGGAGTCGCTGTACGGAAAACGGTGCAGAACTATGGCGCGAGTTTTTATCATTTTGGGGTATGGGAAATGAGGTCGGGGCTAAAGCCCCTTTGGGCTCGCTGCGCTTTGGGCTTTTTGCTCAGAGCGCCCCGTAAGGGGCGCGTGCTCATGCCTCAAAGCACCGAAGGTGCGTGCTGACTACTTTGCCGGGAACGGAGGCCAGCCCATTTCCTGTCCGCCGACGACGTGCAGGTGGATGTGGAACACGGTCTGACCGGCGTCAGCCTTGCAGTTGAACACAAAACGTGCGCCGCCTTCTTCGAGGCCGAGGTCTTTCGCGATGAGCTGTGCGCGGTAGAGCATCTTGCCCACGAGTTCGCAATCTTCCGGCTTCATGTCCATAATGGTTGCGATGTGGCGCTTCGGCACGACCAAAAAGTGTACCGGAGCCTGCGGGGCGATGTCGTAGAAGGCGAAAACGTCGTCGTCTTCATAAATTTTCTTGGAAGGGATTTCACCCTTGATGATTTTGCAGAAAAGGCAATTTTCACTCATAGTATTATAATAGTAGTAAAAAGGGTTAGGTGTTTTCGTGATTGTCTAAGGAATAAAGCGCTTTTTCGTTTTCGATGATGGTGTTCATCGATTTAATGTAGAGTACGCAAATTGGGAGCATCAGTAATAAACTGATAAGTCTGCATACGAGGAAATCGCTGAGTATGGATGGAACCAATAAGATGATCGTCAATATGAGAATCCACTTGAGTGTTCCGGGCTTTAGCGCTACAAACTTGGCATTGTGGGATTTTAGAACGTTTTCTTGGCGGAGGAGGATGTCCTTAAAAATGAAGTAATCGAATATTCCGCATACCCATGGGATCAAAGTACAAATGACGGCCGCATTGGGTGAAAATTTCGTTGTTGTGAATTTGCGCAATGTCTTGATGCTGACATACATCCATTTGCAGAATTTGAATATCGAAATGAACATTACTATTCCGCATATTAAGAGCAGGAACAGATAGGATAGGGAAGCGATTACTGATGAGAATTCCATTGGAGGAACTGCATCTGCACTTGTTAAACCTATGTAAGGCTTAAAAATGACGATTATATATTCAGTGAAAAGCCCTATGATAAGAGCGAAAATGATGAAAATCTTTATCCAGACGATGGCGCTTCTGCCTCGTTGGATGTTTTCTGGCACTTCTTGTGTGGATATTACTTCTTCAGTCATAACAAACCTCGAGAACTAATATAGAAATACTTTTTTTCAAAGCTCGTGTAAATTTCGTATCTTTATGGTGTGATGTCTTTTATGCGTAAAATAGTGGCGGTGGTTTTTGCACGGGTGGCTTACTCTGTGTTTAAACTTGCTGGCTGGAAACGCAGAACGGTTTTAGCGAACGCAAAACACGTGGCCGGCGCAGTCTCGTCGGATGTGGGCCTTTCGTGCGCAATCCCGGATTACGATACCCTCCTAAAAAACTTGACGCGCCATGCAAGTGAACTCTTGTTCTGCTTTGGGACTTTTAAAAGGTTACCGCACGATTTTTCGGCGTACCCGTGCCGTGTGGACGGCTGGGATTTTGCGCTTGACGAGGCGTCCGTTTCTGTGCTAGAAAAAATGCGCAAGGGTGGAATCTTTTTGACGGCGCATTACGGTAATTACGAGGCGATGGGACCGTGGCTTTGCCGCCTTGGAATCCCGCTGGTGGCAAGTTACATTCCCGTGAAGCCCAAGTGGCTCAACAACATTCTTGAACACAAAATCCGAGCGGTCGATGGCCGGAGCTATTCCGTGGATGCCCGGACGCCGCGTGATTTTATGCGAATTTTGAACGAAGGCTATCTTTTCTGCCTGCTTGCGGATCAGGATTCCCGCATTCCGAGCGCCCTTCCGGGATCGTTTTTGGGACAACCGGCAAACATGAATCCGCTGCCGGACTTTTTGCTCAAGCATCGTCCGCAGACTCCTGTTTTTATCTGCTGGATGGAGGAGGTCAGCGCTTCTCCGAAAGGCGCATTCCCGAGAAAAGTTCGCGTACTCCATGCGATAGAGGTGGAGTACGCTCAGTCCAAAATCGCATCCCCGTCGGAATCGAGCGTGGTCGACAATCAGTTTAACAAGTGGCTCGAACAGCGCATTCTTGAAAATCCGAATCTCTGGTATAGCTTCACGCACCGCCGATTCTATAGCCTGTCGCCAGAAATTTATAACAAATAAGGGGCTTTGGCGCATCTTGTCATAAAGATTACTATCGTTACTTTTATGCCTTTTGTCCCTCACAAAAAGAAACCGTTACTTGCCCGAATCTTGGAATGGCTGAACGAGCCCGAAGAATGGCCTGCCTGGGTGCAATTCTTCTTGTTGCCGCGTCCGCTCGGACGCGAAAACTTCTTTGCGGTGCGCGTGGTTCTGCTTGTTGCAATGGCGTTCTTTACTTTGCAGGCTTTTGCTCACGGCTATGAGTCGTGGATTGCGCAATTCCTGCATAACTTGAACTTGCCCGTTCACGAGACGGGGCACATCGTTTTTAGAATTTTCGGGAGCGAAGTGATTACATCGCTGGGTGGCTCGCTTTTTCAGACCATCATGCCGCTCGTGTTTTGCTTGGCGCTGTGGATTAAGCCCCGCGACTTGTTCGGTGCGTCGATTGCGCTTTGGTGGGCGTTCGAAAACTTGATAGACGTGGCGCCTTACATCGAAGACGCTCTCCCCATGAAACTCATGCTCATCAGCGGCGGCACCGGTGCTGAAGCCCCTTACGGGTTCCATGACTGGAACTTTATCCTCTCCGAAACCGGCCTCCTCCTAAAATGCGACTCCATCGCCTCGACTGTCTATGCGGTGGGTTATATTGGCATGGCGCTTTGCGTCGTGTGGGGCGCCTGGAGTTTGCTCTATTATTTCGTCTATCAGCGGCAAAATGGCGGACTTTTGGATTAACTCCAAATGATAAAATTGCAATTTCTCCTAAATTAAGATATATTATAAAAACCTACTAAAATAGCGTTTTGAGGGGCTCGAGGTTATTATGAACACATCTCGACATACAAAAATTCGGAGCATCGCGGTGCTTGTCGTTGCGGCTTTGGTACTTGAACTGACGACGGCTGTGCAATATATTTCTACACGTCAAGCCATAACTGCACAAATTCAGGAAATGGCAAAACAGGATCTTGCATCTGCGAATCGGACCTTCGAAGTCAAGGAAATTGCCGAGACTGCCATTGCGGCTGTTTTGCCCGAGGTTGAGCGCCTTGTCAATATGCAGCAGGAAGATTCCTTGCATAAAGTCTTGCAGCGTGTGGTGACGAACCATCCTGAAATTGTTGGCGTCGATTTCGCTTATCGAGTGGGAGATGATGGCCGTCGCAATGGGTATTTTACTTTTAGGGACGATGCTACCAGCGGCATAAAAGACACCGTTATTGGGTTTGACTATACGGAACGCACCTGGTACCAGGAAGGTCTGCATGGCAGTGGTTCTTGGAGTGAACCGTATATGAGCCGTTATTACGTGGCATTGATGTCGACATTCTCGCGGCCTGTCCACGATGCTCAAGGACGTGTCGTTGCCGTTATTGGTGCCGATGTCCCGATGCGCGAACTTTCTTCGATGGCTGTGCAGCTCTACGATAACCAGCAACGCTCGCTCATTCCTGTCATCATTCTTCAGTTGATAGGACTATTTGTGCTTGGTTTCATTATGTACCGAAGCATTATCAGCGTCCGTAAGTTGAGCAAGGTCAGTGCAGAAAAGGATTTGATGAATAGGGAACTGGGTATTGCGAATGCCATCCAAACCGCCATGTTGCCGCCTCCGATGCCCGCTAATGAATTTGTGGATATTGTCGGTAGCCAGGTTCCCGCAAAACAGGTCGGTGGTGACTTTTACGACTATTTTATCCGTGATGGAAAACTGTTCTTTAACATCGGTGATGTCTGCGGCAAGGGAATCCCGGCGGCTCTTGTCATGTCGATGACCCAGGCTGTGTTCCGCACGATTGCGACCAAGATTGATGACCCGTCACAAATTGTAATGGGGATGAATACCATGGCGAGCCGTGGAAACACGACGGGAATGTTTGCCACGTTGTTTGTCGGTGTGCTGGACTTGTCTACCGGACTGTTGCGTTACAGTAATGCGGGACACGATAGGCCGATTATCGTTATGGATGGTAAAATTCGCCATATCGAAGCAGATTCGAACCTTCCGATCGGGATTGATGAAGAAAAAACGTACAAAGACCAAGAAACGACCATTGCCCCTGGCGACATGGTGCTGCTTTATACAGACGGCTTGACTGAGGCGATGAATGGAGAAAAGGAACTCTTCGGCTTGGATAGGATTGTCAATACGATTTGCGATGGAAATGGGAATGCCCTTGCGTTTGACGGACCGAAACATTTATTGGATACGATGTCACAGGCCGTGTCTAGATTTGTGAATGGCGCCGAACAAAGCGATGACCTCACGATGCTCGTGATAAAGTATAAAGGGTAGGGGTGGGATAATTTTTTTATAATTCCAAAAAAAGGAGTGCCTATGCGTAAAAATCTCGGAGTGAAAACCTATCTGTACCCGCAGCCGACTTTGGTCATTGCCACTTATAACGAAGATGGCTCGACGAACGCCATGGTGGCGGCCTGGGGGTCTATCAGCGACAACAACCAGATTGCGATTTATGTGGCCAAAACCCACAAGACCATCCCGAACATTCTTGCCCGCAAGGCTTTCACCGTGAGTATGGCGACGGAAGACTACATCAAGGCTATCGACTACTTGGGCATTACCAGTGGTAACAGGGTGGCAGACAAGTTTGTGAAGGCTGGCTTTACGTCTATCAAGAGCGAAAATGTGGATGCCCCGCTCGTTGCTGAATTGCCGCTTGCGCTCGAATGCAAGCTCGTGAGCTATGACGAAGATTCCGAACTCTTGCTCGGCGAAATTATGAACGCCACCGCCGATGAAACCGTACTCGATCAAGACGGCAAGCTCTCCGTCGAAAAGCTTGCTCCGATTTGCTACGATTCCGCAGGTCACGGCTACTACGTGATGGAACGACGCGTGGGCAATGCCTTCAGCGACGGAAAGAGCATCTAGGAGTAATTAAATCCCCAGCGTATCCACCCAGTCGACATCTGCCGTCACGGTAAGCGTCTGCAATCCGCAGGCTGCTGCTGCGGCAGTGTTGACGGGGCTGTCGTCAATGAAAATTGTTTCGGCGGGAGAGGCTCCGAGTTCGCGGATGGCGGTCTTGAAAATCTCGGGGTCGGGCTTTTGCAAATGGAGTTCCTGGCTCAAGAAAATCTTGTCGAAAAAGTCCTCGAGGCGGTTGCCATTTGCGTTGAACCAGTTTTGGCAACTGCATTCCCAATGCAGTTCATTCGTGTTGCTCAAAAGCGAAACGCTTGCGACTCCTTCTGTTTTGCGTAAGCGACGGAGCGCTTGTAATTTGCGTTCGGCGACGCCCAGGCAAATGGAATTCCAGGCTTCTTCGATGTCTTGCGGCGTTGTTTTCGCGCGGTCTGCGACTTGCTGGCAGAATTCTGCGGTTGTCACGAATCCAAGCTGGTAATCTTCCATCAGCGTGTAAACGGAAGCCCCCGGCTCAAGTTCTGCAGGCGGCAAGCCGTGTGCGACAAAGCGTTCGTAAGCGTTTTTCATACGGATGTCCAAAAGGACTCCGCCCAGATCGAAGATGTAGTTCTTGAGCATAGGTGCAAAGATAGAAAATAGGGCTACGCCTGCTTTCCCTTCAACTCAATTTGCGAAATGGTCGCGGCGACGGTCGAAACGCCTCCGATAAAGGCGGCGATAAATGCTCCGCAGAACAGGTAAAGCGGTAACGAGTAAACGGCACCGTTTGCGATGGCGAGATACTTCATCTGGTAGGTTTCGTTACGGCTGTCTTTGGCGGAAATTCGCCAGCGTTCAAAGGTGTAGTCCATGAACCCGCTGCCGAAATAGTAGGCGTTGATGGTGAAAATCAAGACGAGCGAAACGATGCTCCCGGCAACGGGGACAAAGTTCAAAAGCAGGCAAAGCGCGGTCAAGATGAGTTGCTTTGCCGTGTTGCTGATGGCGATGATGACTGCGCGCCAGACATCCTTGAGCGTTTGCTTTAAGTCAAACGGAAATTCTTTTCCGGTGAGGATTGTTTCTGTTTTTTCAGAAAGGAACGTGTAGATGGGCGACATCAAAACGTTGACGATTGTTCCGCCGATGAAAACGAACAGCGCAAAGAAAACGATGGGGATGATGATCTTGATACCTATCATCGCGGCGTGAATCCAGCCGTTCATGCTGTCGACGCTGCGCTCAATGATGCCGTTGATCCAGTCGCTTATGCCAACGCCAGAAAAAATGAATGCAATGACTACGATGATGTTCAAGAGAACTGGAATCAGCAAATATTTGCCGAGGTGATTCGCAAAGATCAGGCGAATCGCCTTCGGGTAAGATGCAAGCCCTGCTTGTAGTTGTTGCGGTATGGTCATTTTTTACAAGCTAGTACAGGTACCATTCCCATTTGATGGTGCATTTGGTGTTTTTGGAGTCTGTGTCATATTGGACATCGTTATTTTTTAAGTAACCGATACCATCAAAAATATACCAATAGTTTGATGAATAGTTATCGTTGTCCAAAACATCGACGTCAATGATTTTGGGGTATATGCGGATTTTTTCCGTGTTTGCGGGTACTGTAGTTGTATAGTCGATTCGTCCGCTCCATAAACCGGTGTCTTGCTTTTTTAACAGAACTCCTGTTTCTTTGGTGTTTTTTTGGCCGTTAAAGTCTACAAATTCGATGTTGAAACTGATGCTTGGATCGGCGTCGTTGTAGGTGTTTATGCCCAAAACATTGTCCCAATCTGGTGTCTCTTGCTTGAAATATGTCAGCGTGAGCTTAAAATTTTTGCTTTGGGTGAGGTATGATTTTTGTGTATTGGAGGATGTTTTTGATGAACTGGAGTAATAATAGTTTGTGGTGCTGGATGAAGAATATTTCCTCGAAGAACTAGAATATTTGTAGCTAGAAGAACTCTTTGCAGAAGAATTCCTTTCTGTGTTGCACTGGTAGCCGTAATTTGCGCAGCACCAGCCGGATTCAGTGCTTGTTCCGTTATAGCAGGCGTCTCTCTGTCGTTGTTCTGTTTCTTGCTGCTCTTTTTCGCTGATGTTTTCCATCACAGAAGAGGTTGGGCTTTCATCGGCGCAAGCAAAGAAAAATAGAGAAGCGAAAAGAATAGAATTAAGTTTTATGGACATTTATCTCCCCGTTAGAACAGTGCTTCGAGCTTTAGACGCCAGCTGTCGCCATAAATGTATGCTTTGTGGAAGCTTTCGTTGTAAATACAGAAACTTCCTATATACCATTGGAATTCAAGAGCAAAGTGACGGCTTAATTCTAGACCGACGCCCAATAGGGGAACAAATTCCCATTCATCAATAGCAGCAGCTCCATCTCCAGATTCTTCTACCCAGCTGTAATAATTATCGACCTCAAGATCAATCCAATGACAAATTGGTTTACGAATGAGAAAACTGGTACTGATGAATGGAGAAACCGGTATGGGTCCAACAGGAATGCCGAAACGGAATCCTAAAGGAACTTCAGCCATAATTGTGCTGAATTTTGCATATATATAATCGCCGTTATACTCCGCCAGACGGAAAATTGCATTTAGTCCGATATTGAAAGAAGCGACTTCATTGAAGTAGTTTCTGAAAAGGAATCCTAAGTTTAATCCGAAATCATAGCTTTTCGGTGCGTCTCCATAATAAATATCATAGTAATCCTTGCTTTCAGGGAATTCAAAAGCGAGTGATAATCCGAAGTAAGTACTTCTGCCGTTGTCTTGTTTAATATTCTCGCTGGGACTGTTTTGATGGGTTTCGTAATAATTGGTCCCGAAGTTATTCTCCTGTGTATATGTGGTCGTTGCTTCCTGTGGCGTGAACGTACTTTCTTCGGTTGCCTTTTCTTCAACAGGCTTTTCTTCGACGATTGCGGTTACGACGGGTTCCGGTTTTTCTTCGACAATTTCCTTTGCTCTTTGAATGTCTAGCGCTGCCATTTCGCTATTGGCAAAAACGACAGTGAGAGTGCATGCGGAATCGTTGCTGCAATGTTCCTGAATTTGCTTGGCGAGTGCTGCTGCGCTTTCGATGCGCTGCAGTTTATGTTCGATTTCAGCGACACTGTCGGCCTTGGCTTGTTTTTCGAGCTGCTTCTTGTTGATGACGTAATCAATGCACTTGCAGGATTGCTCAATTCTCTTGCAGAATTTGTCCTTGAATTTCGGCTGCTTTGCTTTCAGCATTTTGTCAGTGACTGGGCAGTCTCCGCAAAAACTGGAGCATTCTTCTGTCATTGGGGGCAAAGGCTCGATGCGGGACATTTCAGGCTTGGATCTGCCGAACCTGGTCTCGTAAAGCGATTGCATGGTCTCGTTAGAAAAGGGCGACTTGCCTTGCTTGATTTCTTTGAATTGTCCGTTTTCAAAAGTGATGTTGCGGGCGCAGACTTTTTCATCGCATGTTTGCAGCAATTCGTTAGAAAGTCTGTTGATGCTTTCTGCAAAAAGCGAAACCGTTAATAAAAAAACTAACGCGAAAATCGCTTGAAAGTTTTTTCTCATTTTAACTCCTTGGTGGCGAGGTCGCATCGTAGAATTCAAGGAGCCCAAAAGCTCGAAAAAATCCGGTTGCAGGTTACCCCGCTATGTATTATAAATATAAGAAATTGCTTACAAACGTTCAAGTGTAAAAAAAGACGGTACGGATACCGTCTTTTTAGTGTTCTTTGGTTTGGCTTAAATTATGGAATTGAGCGTTGTGGTGGTGTGGCCTCCTATTTGACGATGACATTTTTTATGGAGCTTCCTTGCTTTACCATGTAAATGCCTGCGTTGTGGAACTTGTTTTTAATGGTCGTGCTTAAGTCCGCGTTGGGTGTGGTGTTTGCGGATCCGAGAAGCTTGCCCTGCATGTCGAAAACTTGCAAGGCAAGCCCGTTGGAGGTGGAAATCTTCGGTGTGTGCAATGCTGTAGGTGCCGTTTCGCCGGTGTAGACTTTGGCGTAGGCAAAGTCGATGGTGCCGGAGGCGTTTCCGTTTTCGGGGTACTGGCCAGCTTCGCCTAAGACTTTTGCTTCGTACATGGAATTGCCGAGTTCGAGTCCGAGGCTCTTCCAGCCGTCAAAGTGGGCGGTGATGTCGATGGTTCCGCAAGAACGCTTGCTCTTGCGTACGCTAAAGTACTGCGTGAACGGCGTGTTGTCGCCTTCGATGGATCCACGCTGGACCTTGTCGACATAGACTTCGTAGGTGGCTCCGTCGACGGTGATGGAACCGCGCAGGCCGCATTCGTCACAGCCTTCGGTAGATTTGCCAATCCAGTTCGGGCGATACGGGCTCCAGTTGTCGACGATGTACCATTCGATGAGCGGGTCTTGCGACCAGCCGTAAACGCCGATGTAGGAGTAGGTCACGTTGGTGTAGCTGGAAAATTTGGGGTCGGTCAGCTTGAAGTCGGCGTAAAGGTGTCCGAGGTCGGTGTACTTGAGCCCGCTGTTCATACCGTAACGGATGCCTTCGCGGCAGAGGTAGTCGTTCACGTTGCTGAATTCGCAGGAGAACGAGCCGTCGGTGTAGAACGTGGCGGAGTTGTTGCCGATGTCGGCCCACAGTTCATAGTTGTAGCTTCCGATATCGTTGATGTCGTTGCTCGTGACGGTGACGCTTTCGCCGCTATGGGTCGTTGTGTTGCAAAAATCCTGGGCAAATGCGGCTGTGGCAAAGACACTGGCAAAACCAATTGCGAAAAGTTTCGAATTATTCATAAAACATCCCTTTTTTATACTCCAAAGGTAACTTTTAGTGGGGTGGACGAGGTTCTGGCCGTGAACTAAAATTTTAAAAGTGTTGCATGTGTTTTTGTGCTTCTGGGCCGTCTTTCTTCGGTTTCCGGACGGCTTTTTTGAGCCTCTCCCCAAAGTGTCAAAAAAATGACACTTTCTTTTGCTATATTCAACAGACCCCCAAGAGGGGTGTCTGGCTGCGGTAGTTGCCAGGCTTGTGTCACCGAGGGCCGTGCGGGCTGTGCTATCCAATGAGGGGTGTATGGCTCGGTGGACCCCAAATCCGGAAACGGAATCTACAAGTAGGAATCTTAAATGGATTTTTCTGCGATCATTGCTGAAGAGCTGAATCTTGAAGTGTGGCGCGTATCTAAGGCGCTCGAACTTATGGACCAGGGGGGCACGATCCCCTTTATCGCCCGTTACCGTAAGGACCAGACGGGTACTTTGAACGAAATTGAACTCCGCGACATCAGCCACCGTCGCGATTACCTCCAGGAACTTGTGGACCGCAAGGAAACGATCCTCAAGAGCATCGAGGAACAGGGCAAGCTTACGCCGGAACTGAAGGCTCAGATCGAAGCTTGCAAGGACAAGACTCTTCTCGAAGATATTTACGCTCCGTTCAAGCCGAAGAAGCGTACCCGTGCAACGATTGCAAAGGAACTTGGTCTGGAACCGCTCGCCCGACTCATGTGGGCACAGGAAAATACGGGCAACACTGCCGAAGAAATCGCCCGCATTTATTTGTCCGAAGAAAAGGGCCTCGCCGATCCGCGTGCAGCCCTCAAGGGTGCAGCCGACATCCTCGCCGAAGAAGTTGCAGACAACGCCGAATTCCGCCAGTACCTCCGCAACAAGGTCGAAAAGACTGGCGTCATGGTTTCCAAGGTCAAGAAGGACTTCGAAAAGCAGGAAACCAAGTTCAAGGATTACTATGACTTTAGCGAACCGGTCGGCAAGATTCCGAGCCACCGTATGCTCGCTCTCCGCCGTGGCGAAAAGGAAAAGGTGCTCCGCCTCTCTATCGAAGTGCCGAACGAAGAAATGATCGGTTACCTCCAGAATCAGATCATCAAGCACGATTCTGTCTGGAAGCCGTACCTCGAAGATATGTGCAAGGATGCTTGGGAACGCTTGCTCCAGCCGAGCATGGAAAGCGAAGTGCGCCTCCTCCTCAAGGATGCCGCCGAAGAAGAAGCTTTCAAGGTGTTCTCCAAGAACCTCCAGGACGTTTTGCTTGCCGCTCCGGCAGGCCACAAGGCTGTGCTCGCCCTCGACCCGGGTTTCCGTACGGGTTGCAAGGTGGCTGTGCTCGACAAGAACGGCAAGTTCCTCGACCACGGCATCATCAAGCCGCATGAACCGTGGAACGACAAGGCCGGTGCTGCAGTTTATCTGATGAGCCTCATTGACAAGTATCAGATTGACCTCATTGCTATCGGTAACGGTACGGCTAGCCGCGAAACGGACGCTTTCTGTGGCGAAATGGCTCTCAAGTTCAAGGGCAAGGTTCCGCCGCGCGTTATCGTCTCTGAAGCCGGTGCTTCTGTCTATAGCGCAAGTATGATTGCTATTGCCGAATTCCCGAAGGAAGACGTGACGACTCGTGGTGCTATTTCCATTGGCCGCCGCTTGCAGGACCCGCTTGCAGAACTCGTGAAGGTCGATCCGCAGTCTATTGGCGTGGGCCAGTACCAGCACGACGTGAACCAGCGCGAACTCAAGAAGCGTTTGGACGAAGTTGTGGAAAGCTGCGTGAACATGGTCGGTGTCGACGTGAACAGCGCTTCTGCTCCGCTCCTCTCTCATGTGGCTGGCCTCAGCAACACGCTCTCTGAAGCTATTGTGAAGTACCGCGAAGAAAACGGCGCTTATGCAAGCCGCGAAGATTTGAAGAAGGTCAAGGGCTTTGGTCCGAAGGCTTTTGAACAGGCCGCAGGCTTTATGCGTATCCCGGGTGCCGAAAATCCGCTCGACGATTCCGCTGTGCATCCTGAAAACTACGCCCTCGTCGAAAAGATGGCTGAAAAGGTCGGCGTTCCGGTCAAGGAAATGGTCGGCAATGCAGACGCTGTGAAGGGCATCAAACTCGACGAATTCCTCTCCGACGAAGTCGGTCGTGCTACTTTGGAAGATATCGTGAAGGAACTCCAGAAGCCGAGCCGCGACCCGCGTAAGGAATTCCGTTATGCTAAGTTCGATGACCGCATCAAGACCATCAACGACCTCGTGACGGGTAGCTGGATGGAAGGCGTGGTGACGAACGTGGCTAACTTCGGTGCTTTCGTGGACATCGGCGTGCATCAGGACGGTCTCGTTCACATTTCTGAAATCAGCGACAAGTATGTGACGGACGCCAAGGACGTGCTTACGGTCGGTGACGTGGTGAAGGTCCGCGTGGTTGC
>JBGVAT010000133.1:0-10534 GCA_045224895.1 Fibrobacter sp. | reverse complement strand
GCCAAGAGTTCGGAGGGGCAGTCGTACTCGATCATCATGTACGTCTGGGCGACGAGCTTGCCCTGGATGCGGCGGATGAGCGTGTTGACTTCTTCGAGTTCGGTCTTCTGCGGGTTGCAGAAAATGGCTGCGTTAGAGCGGAAGAGCGGTTCGCCGATAATACGGAGACCGGCCTGCTTGAGTGTCGTGCCCGTTTCGACAACGTCCACGATGGCGTTTGCAACACCGAGGCTCACGGAGATTTCGACGGCGCCTTCGAGCACCACGAAGTCCATCTTCTTCTTGTAGTAGCCTTCCACGATGTTCGGGAAGCTCGTTGCGATCGTTGCGTCCTTGAGGTCAGCGAGGCTCTGGATTGGGCTTTCGTTCGGGACTGCAGCGCAGAGCTTGGAAGCGCCAAACGGGAGGTCCAAAACCTTCACGGCCGGGCTCTTCGCTTCGGCGTTGAAGTCGATACCTGTGATGCCAGCGTCGATGATGCCGCGACCCACGTACATCGGGATGTCGCTCGGACGGAGGAAGAAGAATTCGATGCCGTTTTTGGAATCGATCTGGGTCAAAGTCTTGTAGGGCTTGGATGCCTTGTAACCGCAGGCCTTGAGGAGTTCCTGGGTGGGTTCAAAGAGCATGCCCTTGTTGGGGAGAGCTACCTTAATCATAGTTTAGCGTACACTTCTTCGAGGGTGAGACCTTTTTCTGCCATCATGACGGCAACATAGTAGAGCACTTGAGAAAGTTCGAGGCACTGGGCGTCGCGCGATTCAAAGCGGGCGGCCATCCAGCTTTCGGCGGCTTCTTCGACGAGCTTCTTGCCGATGCCATGCGGACCCTTCTTGAAGAGTTCCGTGGTGCCCTTGCCTTCCGGCATGTCTTTCTTGCGCTGGCAGGCCAGTGCGTACATTTCTTCAAACGTCATTTTAGACCTCTTTAGGATTTTACGCCCCAAAGATAGAAATTTCAAAATACCTTCGCTTGCGAGGCGTTGCTTTTTGAACGCGAAAATGTCATGCCCGCCGTTAAGTGTGCTTATCCTTTTGCAAAAATGTCATACCCCACTTGATGGGGCATCTCCTTTTTAACGATTTTATATTTATATTCATTGTTATGAGTTGGTTTGAACGTGCGACATTTTGGGCGGGCCTGTTTGGGGCTTGTATGTTTTCTGTGCCTATGGCGTGGGCTGATTTGCTGGAATCCGAAGATATCGTAATGGAGAAAATGATTTACTCCAGTGACAGGCTCCCTGTATCGCCTTCGAACGGCGTCATGAAAATCCGTTCCAGCAACGATGCCGAGGTGTTTTCGTCTGGCGAACGCTACTTCCCGGTGATGCTAGTGGAAACGGCCGACTTTAAATCGCTAGATTCTACATTCATGTGGCGACTCTTCAACGAGGAAGGCTTCAAGGACAATGGCGTATACGGGAGCGTGCGTGATTATTTTATCGAAAGTTCCGGAGGCCAGTTCAAACCCACGTATGATATTTACCCGATAAAGCTTCCGAATAACTTTAGCGTTTACAATAACGACAGCCTGTTCATTTTGCCTTCGATTGACCAGCTCGTGGAACGTGCGGATTTCAAGGCGCGTGCAAACAAGTACGAAAAGGAAATCCCGTTCGTCATATTGCATCCTTCGTCCAAAGAAAAGGCGATGGAATATTCTTCCCGTTTTTACAACCATCATTACGAACTTCGGTATAGTGCAAAGAGAGTTTATTCAAAAAACGGATACAGGTTTAACCATTATGCGTTTGTCGCCCAGAAAAACGAGGATAAGCCCTTTTCGACAAGTACCAAGGATGTCGACATGCTGGGGACGTTCATCCATGAATTCAGCCATGTGATTGGACTTGCCGATACATACAGTGCCGATTCCCGTGGCTATGCGACCATTGGCCCCTTGCCTTACGATGTGATGGCTCTTGGGTTGCGCAACGGAGGCGGGGGCTATCCGCCGACATTCTCGGCATTTGAGCGCGAAGCGGTAGGTTGGCTGACTCCAAACGAAATTTCAAATCCCGACAGCGTCTACGTATTGCAGGCTCTTTCAAAAATGCAGGCGTATGCGGTATCGAATCCTAACCAGCCCAATGAATATTACCTTATTGAATATCGCCCTGCGGTAGGGTTTGACTCGAAAATTGGCAGTTCGTCTTATAGTGGTAAGCAAGGCAAGAACGGTGTCCTGATTTGGTATATCGATTACGATTACAATGCTTTTTATAGCAATGATCCGAATGGCAATGTCAATCACCAGCGTGTCGAAGTGCGTTCTGTATTGAGCAAGAATCAGGAATACTTTGCAGATTTCAGCTTTGTGAACAAAAGCGGCAAGGCCAAGATAGAGGGAATCTTCAATTTTGTATTTGACGGAGATGACCGCGTGTGCTTTACGCTGAACCGTTCCAAGACTCTCGACAGGTGCCCTGATGTAGCCTCGTCCAGTTCAGAGGCCGTATCGAGTTCTTCTGTAGCAAGTTCTTCATCGGTCGAAAGTTCGTCTTCTGTGGCTACTGTTTCGCTTGCGCTGTCTGTGACATCCAATGTGCAGATGCAAGTGACCCAAGGAATATTAAACACAACAGTTCCTATGGCGGGCCAAAAGACGCTCCGTTTTTACGATGCCCTGGGTCATGTCCTTAAAGTCGTTTCGTTCGAGGATTCGTTTGCTTCTATCGATATTTCTGGGTGGAATCATCCCGTTTTTGTTCGTCTGGATGTAAACGGAAACTTGTTGCTTGCAAAACGCGTGGTACTCCACTGAAAACAGCCTGCGTCAAAAACGAGTTAACTATATTTCATTCGTACAATCAAGTTCCCTTTGCATTTGCTAGGTGAGGAATCGGATGAGGAATATTTATTTAGTGGGGATGAGCGCTATTGCTCTTGCGTTGTTTGGCTGCGCTCTTACAAAAGACAGTAAAGTCTCTAAGGCTGAAAACTTTGAGGGAAAAACGGGCATCATTGGCGTTTTCCGTCAGCCTGCGTATTATTGTGGTGAAGGGATTCCGCATACGGTTATGCTCGGTGGAACATCCATCGTTGTAAAGCCCGCCTTTAGCAGCGAACAGGAAAATGTGTTCTTTAGCGAAATGAAGCCCGGTGTGGCAACACTCTCCGAATACCGTTACACCTGTGGCGAAGACGAAAACGTGTTGACGCTCGATACGGCGGGCTCTGGCAAGGAGCGTTTCCCGACATCGCTCGTGATTCCTGAAAAGGGATTTTGCAAGGTGGTCATTTCGTTTATGGAAGGTGACTCGCTTTTCACGTACAACGGTGATCTGTTGAACGAACAGTTTGCAAAGGCCGAGGTGGCCGTAAACGGTGACAGCATTCCGTTCTGCGAAATCCGCGATAACAAGGGCAAAAAGGTCTCGATGCTGAACCGCGATTCCCTGCTGGATGTTCGTTATGCCGCCGCCGTGAAGGATGCTTCCGAAGCGCTTGAAGAAGAAAAGTTCACGGTCGTGACGCTCGACGAGTACAGCGACAAGGTCGCGTGGAATGCCGACAAGACGAAGCTTTTGGTCGTGACGCTCACCTCGAATCCGGAATTCTATGAAGAAGGGAAAACCGTCAAGTCCGATAGTGTCGTTTGGGTCGTGAACGACAAGGAATTTATGTTGTGGTTCCAGGACCATAAGGATGGCGTCCGTAATTGGGATCTGCGCTTTAAGCAGTTGTTTGGCGAATCGAGAACGTCCAAGGCTACGCATATGTCGTTCTTTTGGGTGAGTCCGGAGAATCTGATGCGCCCGGCGTATGTGCCGGATGTGAAGGCTTACGATATGCGCACGTCGTTTGAAGGCGAGTTTGGCAACGACGCTGAAATTTCTGAACGTATGATGTGGTTCAAGAACTGGTTCGATGATCAGGCTTCGAAGAGCTATACAGGTGAAAATCCGCGTCCGTGGACTCGCTTAGGTTATACGTACGACTGGGGTAGCAATGCCGACAAGTACGGGCTTTCGGAGTTTATCGTGGTTCCGGGCTCTCCGATGGAAGTGCGCTTTACGCGTAACCTCAAGTTCATCGCCAACTGGATGAAGGACAGGAAGTAGTAGGAAGTAGACGAAAGAACGCTCGCATTGCTCGCTACAGACGAAAGACGAGAAAAGTTGTTAGAACTTAGTTATTAGTATTACGCTGTCATCCCGGACTCCACGTCATCCCGGCCTTGTGCCGGGACGGGATCGCCTTTCTCACGATATAGATGCGCGGCTAAGCCGTTACAATCACCCGCCACAGCTTTTGGCGGGCTTCTTTGTATTTGCGCTCGAAGGCTGTTTCGGGATTCTTGGGCTCAAAGCTTTCGCATTTGATTGCCGTTCCTGCAGCATCTGTCATTCCGGCCGGGGCCTGTGCTGAGCGAAGCGAGGAAGGGGATCCATAGGCTTCTTTCGTGGCAATTCTTGGGCTTTCTTCAAACACGATTCTTGCGGCTTCGGCGAATTCGCGGGCGTATATTTCCCAGTTCGTGCGGAGTTCGATGGTCCGCCCAAGCGCAAGCAGCGTCGGGAAAATCGGGTGCATGTGGAAACGTCGCGTGGCCTCGCTCTGCTTGGGCCACGGATTCGGGTAATACACGGCGTGGTACGGGATGATCCATTTGCCCGCCTTGACATACTCCAGAGCGAGTCTCCAAAAGTCGAGGAGTTCGGCGCGAATCCAGAACGCATTGGGCGGAACATCTTCGCCCGCCGTTTGCGATGGGTTGCCAGCCTTGTTGAGGCGGGCGTAGGACTTGTCAATTCCGATGACGGGAATGCCTGGGAAGCGTTGAGCGATGTGGATGGTGCTTTCACCTGTACCGCAACCGGAATCTAGAATGACTGCGACCGGCGTTGTCACCCCGGACACCATGTCATCCCGGCCTTGTGCCGGGACGGGGTCGCCTTTTCTAGCTTCGTAAAACGCTCTTACGAATTCTTCGGCTTCTGCAAAAGCTTCTCGCGTGTGGTCGGCGATAGGACGCAAAAAAGTTGTCCGCGCATATTTGCGGACAACTTTTTCAAGATCTTTGTGCAGAGTCTCTTGATTCGATGTGACTGAATTTGCGCCCGGCATTATTCCTGCTTCCAGATGTCCAGCAGGTCTTGCCCGATGAGTTCAAAGTTGTCTAAGTGGAGTTCTCCGTCGTCGTGGAACACGATTGAGAACGATGTGACCTTCTTGCGGTCTTCTTCATTTGGCAGCAGGTCTGCCCAGGCGTACTGGAGCTTTGCCTTCTGGTCCGGAAGATCAATCGGGTATGCTGTTAAAGTGACTCCGTTGGCTTCGTCCAAAATCTGAATTTCTGCATCGCCTGTACCCCAGGCGTCGAATGCGACGGAATCGACCATACTCAAATCGGTTGTCTCGTATACGCCTTTAAAATACAACTTTACAAATGCAAAAGGCGCAGTATCTCCGATGGATGTTTCTGGGAAATCGAATTTGACATTGACTTGTTTACCGCCATCGTCGGCATCTTGGATGACTGCAATGAACGGATGCTTTCCTATGAAGTCTGCCGGGTTGTATTCTGGATAAACCCTAATGGAGTCGACAACGGCAAATGGATTTGTGTTTGCAAGTGTCGTCGTGAGCAACAGCCAGGAGTAAGCGTTGTATCCAATAATGTTTTCCGGTGCATAAGAATGGATGTTGTCTCCGTCATCAAAGTCATCGATGAGGAGTCTTTCGTTTTTCGAAACCGGGGTCGAAGGGATGGTGTCTTGCGGCTTGAGCGTGGTGATGGAGTCGCCTGCAGTTGTTGATACCGGTACATATACGGTATCGACGGCGTCTTGCGGGATGACAACCATATTGAGCTTGCCTGCCGGAAGGCCCTTGACTTCGAACTTGCCGTCCTTGATGATGGCGGAATGGTCGAGACCGCGGAACTTGACAACACCAGCCATATTCTTGAAGTTTTCGGCTTGCGCGTCCTTGACGAAGTCTGCAATGGAACCACCGATGTAGACGGACTTTTGCAAAGTCTGTTGGCCAAGATCGATGCTGCTTGTATCCTTGACAACTATGGGCAACTGGAGTGCCGTTTCGTCGAGGGTGGCTTCCATGGTGTAGCTACCGAGGGCGATGCTATCAATCAAAATGGAAACCTTGCCGTTCGAGTCGGCTGTGGCGATATACGCGCCTTCGCTTCCGTTCAGGCTGTTGTGTTCGACGAGCTTGATTCGGGCGTACGATGCGGGTGCATCTGCCAGCAAAATCTGTGCGGTGATGGCATTTCCGGCTTCAGTACCGCTCGGGCCACCGCCTGCAACTTCAGAACCTCCGCAGGCGCACAGCGAAAGGCTGATTGCAAACGGAGCAACCAGTGTAAGTAGGCGTCTGTTCTTGTTCTGCTTCAATTCCATACCCTTAATATATAATTTCTTTTTGAAAATCATTTTGCACCTCCGTTGTTTTCAGGCGAGGTGGGACCTGTAGCTGGGTCTGCTACCTTGTCTGAGAGGGGGTACATTGCAATGTTCAGTGCGTAAACTCGGTCGGCGCGTTCGCTCTTGCGTGCAAACTGCAAAAGTCCGCGACGGAATTCTTCGATCTTGTGCTTGATTTCGGGCAGGTCGGATTCATCGGCGGTGAACACGACGCTCGAAATGTCGCGCTCTTCGGGTTTGTGGCGGTCGAGCGATTCTTGCGCAAGTTCCATCGTGTGCCTGTGGAAGCTGCGGACTGCGGAACTCTTGACTTCGCCGCCGGTACTGATGATCTGGTCGGTAATGTTCCAGCCGCCGGTGCCGTCCGGAACGACGAGCCCAAGCTGTTTCAAGATGCCGAGCGCGTTGCGGGCGTCATCTTGCGAAATGGGCGGGTTCAAATGCTTGCCGAGGCCAGCGATGTCGCTTGTGTCCTTCGTGATGCCGATGAGGGCACGGAGTGCGGCACAGGCCCAGCTTCCAAAGTAGGCGAGTTCCGGTTCCGAAAGCACACGCGTTTCAAGCGAACGGAGCTCCAACAGCTTGTAATAAAGCTCGGAGAGCGTCTGCTTCGCCTTGGTTTTGTTGAACCTGTAAAGGGTCTTGAAGTATTCGGCGCGTCGGTCGTCGAGGCCGCAAATCCTGATGAACACGGGCAACGTGCTTTCGTTCAGGTGGCCTTCTTTTTGGAAAACGCGGACAAGCCAGGCCGGATCCACGCCGGTCTTCTGGCCAAGATAGCGGTACGAGGTGAACGGGTTGTCTTTCTTGGTTTCGACAAACCAGTCCTTCAGGTACTCACGATATTCCAGATAGTCTAATACTTCGGGCATACCCTATAATCTATATTATTATAGGGGCGTGTTGCGAAAACGCGTTGAGAAAATGGGCTTCGCGTTGTAAAATTTTCAACGAGCGTTGTAAATTGCCGTTTTTTCGCGAAAAAACGGTCTTATCCTTCCAAAAATTTCAGCAAATCCGGCATCTTGTTGTGTGCATCTTCCTTGCCGAGCTCGTAGAGTTGGGCGATTTTCTTCTTGTTCCGTTCGATATCCGAAATCTTGAGATAACGGCTCGGGCGGAAGATGAACACCTTTCCTTCGGCTTCCAGCTTGGCGAGCTTGTCCAGCGCCTGGTTGTAGCGGATGTGGCGGGTGGCGATCGCTTCGATGAATTTCGGGTAATGGCGGAATGCGAGCTTGACGAGGGGGAGCGCCTTGTTGATCTTTTTGCGGTAGCCGAGCGGGCGGGTGAGAATCACGACGGCGCGCTCAAAGCCTTTCTTGAACATCGTCTCGAACGGGATGCTGTCGGCGACGCCTCCGTCCAGGAACTTTTTCCCGTGAATTTCAACGACCTTGCTCAAGATCGGGAGACTTGCCGATGCGCGGATGTGGTTCATGTCGTCTTCGTTGCGGTAGTCCAGAATGCGCGGGTATTCGGCGCGGCCCGTTTCGACGTCTGTCATACAGACGCGAAATTCGGTTTCCTGGCACTGGGCTGCAAACTTGTCGAATTCGAACGGATCAATCCTGTATGGAATTTGTTTGTAGCAGTAGTCAAAAGCAAAGTAGTCGCCTGTAAACAACAGGTTTCTAAAACTCATATAGCGAGGGCTTTTGGAATGTATGGTGTCGACGCGGAAGTTGCGCCCGATCTGTCCTGACAAAAAACTGCACAAGTGAATGGCACCTGCAGAAGTGCCTATGGCGCCGCCAAATTTGATCTCTTTATCGGCGAGAATATCGAGAATTCCACCGGCATACGCTCCGCGTAAACCACCACCCTCGACAACAATAGCAGTGTTTTTGTATTTCATGGTCGTCATCCCCCGTGATGAACCCATTGTGTATAGCCCAATTCCAATAAAGCAATCTATAAAAAATGTGGACGGATTTAACCTATTTAATGCTTATTTTTGTGTACTTTGTATTGACTGTATCCATCCGTAGTCTTTGGGGTGGTCTACGAACTTTTCGGGGTTTTTGGCGTGTTTTTCAAGGAATTCGGCCGGGGTCATCCAAACAAAATCGTCAACTTCGCCCGGTTGCGGCACGAGATGCGACGCTTCATTGTCGGACAAAAAAATCCGATATGTATCATAATATTCGTTGTCGTGATACGTGCCGTTGTTGAGGATGTTTTCGTGGGTGGCCTCAAAAAGGTATTCGAGATCTTCCGGGCGTTTTTCGACGCCCATCTCTTCGCGGAGTTCGCGGATGGCGGCATTTCGACTGTCGTCGCCCGCGGTGATGTGTCCGGCGCAGCTCGTGTCTAGCAGGTTCGGGTTGTTTTCCTTGAGGTGGCTGCGGAGCTGGAATACGATTCGTCCGTGGGTGTCAAAAGCCCAGATGTGGACGGTTCGGTGCCATAGCCCCTTGGCATGGACTTCGGATCTCTCGCGGGAATACCCTGCCGGGGTCCCGTCGCTGTTCAGGATGTCGATCATTTCTTCTGCCATTTGTGCCGCCTACGGTTGATTTTATTAACGAATGTTAATATAGAAATGATTATATTAATAATGATAATCAATGACGATAAAAATGGGGAGCTAATGCCATGGGTGCATTATCTATAATTTTTAGTTATGAATCTAATATGAATAATCTATTAGTCATTATCAATCACCAATGCTACATTTGGGGCGCAAAATAAGGATGGTATATGGACTGGCTTATTGACTTATTCGCAAAACCCTCTGTGGGACAACAGGTTTTGGCCCTTTCCCTTACGGCTGCCATCGGTATCATGGTCGGCAAAATCAAGGTGAAGGGTGTGAGTCTTGGAGGTGCTGGTGCTCTATTCGTAGGAATCCTGCTCGGTCATATCGGAATGCGGATCGAGCCCAGTGTTCTCCACTTTATGCAAGAATTTGGTCTGATTTTGTTTGTTTATACAATCGGTATGCAAGTAGGCCCGGGCTTTATTGACTCCATAAAGCGACACGGATTGGTGCTGAATATCCTTGCTGTGAGTATCGTCCTTCTGGGCGTACTTGCTACCGTTCTTATTTACTTCACGACGAGCATGCATGATAATGTTCCGGTGCTGATCGGTATGTTGTGCGGTGCCGTGACGAACACGCCGTCCCTCGGTGCCGCAAATTCGGCGCTCACGGCTGCTGGCGTGGACGCTTCCTTGACGGGTGTCGGCTATGCGGTCGCTTATCCGTTCGGTGTGATCGGCATTATCCTCGTGATGATTCTTGTGCGCATCTTCTTTAAGCAGAAGCCGGAAGTGGCTGCCGCTGATTACCAGAAAGAAATTGCGGAACAGTCCAAGGAAATTATGTCTTGCACGCTCAAGGTCGAAAATGCGAACCTCGTGGGCTGCAAAATCAAGGACATTCCGGGGCTTACTTCGACTGGTGCCGTGGTCACTAGATATGCTCGCGACCAGGTCATCAACATGCCGAAGGATGATTTGAAGTTGCAGCTTGGCGACTTGGTGCATGTGGTCGGTATGCCGGATGCCATTGACGGTCTGGAAAAGATTATTGGCGAAAAGCAAGAAAATCCGATTACGCTCCAGAAGTCGAAATTGTCGGTCAAGACGATTCTCGTGACGAACAAGAAGATTCTTGGAAAGAGCATCAAGCAGCTTGCGCTCAATGACCGCTTTGGCGTGACGGTGAGCCGAGTGACGCGTGGTGGATTCAAGTTCACCGGGCGCCTCGATATCCGCGTGAAGTTTGCAGATAAGTTGCTCGTGGTTGGTACGCCGGAAAGCATTGCCGCGGCCGCAAAGGAGTTGGGTGACTCGCTCACGGCGCTTGACCATCCAGAAATCCTCCCCGCATTCCTCGGCATTTTCCTTGGCGTGATTGTCGGAAGCATCCCGGTTGCGATTCCTGGCATGCCGACTCCGCTAAAGCTCGGTCTTGCTGGCGGTCCGCTGATTGTCGCGATTATCCTTAGCCGTAAACGTAAGATTGGCCCGCTCAACTTCTTCATGGCAAACAGCGCAAACCTCATGTTGCGTGAACTCGGCATTACGATATTCCTCAGCTGCGTGGGTCTCAATGCCGGTATCAAGTTCTTTGATGTGCTCTTGAATGGCGACGGATTCTACTACATGGCGCTCTCGGCAATTATCACGTTCTTC
>JBGVAT010000132.1:0-6454 GCA_045224895.1 Fibrobacter sp. | reverse complement strand
GATGAAGAACCGCATGGACTTGTACCTGAACTTCGAAAAGCCGCTCACGCCAGCGGAGCTGGACGTGCTTCGCACGATGGTTGCACGTCGTGCAACGCGTGAGCCGCTGCAGCACATCATCGGCGATACGAGCTTCCGCGGATTCATTATCAGGTGCGACCGCCGTGCGCTTATCCCGCGCCCGGAAACGGAATCGCTCGTGGATATGGCATCAGACTGTCTCAAGGGCGTTGAAAAGCCGTTCATCGTTGAAATCGGCACTGGCACAGGCGCCATCTCAATCGCTTGTGCTAAAGAAATTGCTGGCGCCAAGGTTTTGGCAACGGACGTTTCCGAAGACGCTCTCGCCCTTGCACGTACAAATGCAGAAGCGAACGCAACAGGCGAAGCATTGCAGTTTGCACAGGGCGACTTGCTCAACGCCGTCACCGCAGACATCATCACGAAAGCCGCCGGCGACGCTTCTGCTAAAATCGATTGCCTTATCGCAAACCTCCCCTACATTCCCGACAGCGAAAAAGACAAGCTCCAACCCGAAGTTGCAAAGTACGACCCCGCACTCGCATTGTTCGGCGGTGCCGACGGACTTGACCTTGTCCGCAAGCTTTTGCAGCAGACCGAAGGCAAACTCAAGCCGGGAGCTTCAATCTTGCTTGAAATCGGTTCGGAACAGGGCGAAATGCTCAAGGCAGAAGCCGAGAAGTATCCGTGGTTGGAATTCACGGGGATCCATAAAGATTTTTGCAACAACGTACGATTCGTCAGCTATAAAGCGAAATAGAACTGCGCAAGGTGATCCCGCAACCCCGGAACTTGTCCGGGGCAGGCTCAGTGCGGGATGACAACGCAATGGACTCTGTGTAAGGAGATTCCGGAACGGAGTCCGGGATGACAAACGCGAGGGGTACCGTGTAAGGTGATCCCGGAACGGGGGCCGGGATGACAACGCAATAGGTTCCGTGTAAGAAGACCCCGGAACGGTGTCCGGGGTGACATATACAATCAATATCCGGTGCAGCCGAGGGCGGAGAGGACGAACGTTTCGCTTTCGCCCATACGGTAGAACGGAAGCAGGTCATCGTCATCAATGGCAGAATCATCGCCGCCATTTAGTTGCATCAGTTCGCCAATGCGGCGTTTGAAAATGGAAAAGCCGGAATCCCACGGAGATTGTTCTGGGATTTCAACTACATGCTTATTTACCTTAATTACTTTGCGATTCATTATTTTTACCTTTTAGTGTTTTTATGTACACTAATATAGAATCACAAGATGTCAGAAGATGACATTTTTATAAAACGCTAAAAAAAATGTGTAAGGTGATCCCGCAACGAGTGCGGGATGACAATGCGATGGGTTCCGTGCAAGGTGATCCCGCAACCCCGGAACTTGTCCGGGGCAGGCTCAGTGCGGGATGACAAACGCGAGGGGTACCGTGTAAGGGGATCCCGGCACAAAGGCTGGGATGACAGTGTAAAAGCTGGGATGACAAGCGGTCTATTCGATTACGGTGGCGGTGACTTGGGCGTGTCCGGCTTTGTCGAGACCCAGCTTTTTGCCGGCCGCTTCACTCAAGTCGAGGACGCGCCTCTTGGCATACGGGCCACGGTCATTGACACGCACGACTACAGAGGCACCCGTCTTTTTACGCACGACCTTGAGCTTTGTTCCAAACGGGAGTGACCTGTGCGCACAAGTAAAATCATCCTTATCAAAAATTTCACCGCTAGCGGTCTTTTTCCCGTCAAAGCCCTTGCCGTAATAACTGGCATCCCCCGAAAAAGTATAACCGATCGGAGCCTTCTTTTGCACCCGTGAAGAACTGGTAACGCGAGTGTACCCCTTACGATGAGTAGATCCGCAGCACCCCGAAAAAGCGAACAGGACACACAACAGAACCACAACAGAAAGGCGAGCGAACATATACAACCTATTCGAAATCGTACATACTGTTATACGTATTTTCGAGGATTTCGTCTTCCTTGCTGATGATGTCGGCCTTCTTTTCTTCGGGCTTGGCATTCAGCTCTTCGTAATACTTTGCCGACTTCTTTTCGAGGTTTTCGATGTTCTGGGCAGTCCGTTTACGGAGCCTTGCCAGGTCATCATCCGACATCGCATTGCGCATATTGAGCAGGTACGCGGCGCGCTTGCCCCACGGAGTCTGTCCGTGCTTATCGAGAATATAGCGGTATATGGCGACGGCACTATCCAAACGGTTCGGGTTCATCTGGAAATAAACGGCCTTCATATAAAGCGCCTGAATGCCCGACTGCGTCTGCGGATATTCCCTGTACACGCTGTCGAACGCCACAAATGCGGTCGCATAAGCGGAATCCACCAGGTCCATCTTGTTCAGCGGGATTTCGGAAGCAACCGTCCAGAGGCTTTCGGCCACCATATAGCGATCACGGGCTTCGTCTTCGCGCGTTTTCATCGTGACATTCATACCGAGGTTCGCCTGTGCCTGCTTTGCATATTCGGTATTCGGATACTTTTCGATGATTTCCTTGTAGAGTTCCTCGGCAGTATCTGGGTCGTGCAAAAACTCGTCATAGACAAACGCCCTTGCGTAAGAGGCACGCATCACCGTCGTAGAATCTTCGGCCTTTTCAATGATATTCGTAAGGCGAGTCACTGCACTGTCCGCTTCGGAAAGCTTCAGCAAAAAGATTTCGGCAATCATGAATTCGTTCCTAAAGAACTTTTTCATATCGGGGATGGTATCCTTGCGAGCCATAGCCTCTTCGTTCTGATCGCGGAATCCGATCAGCTGTCTCAAGGCGTTACGGCGTTCACGGGACTTTTTCCCGAACTCGCTGATAGACCTTGCAATATAGCTGCTGTCATAATAGGACATAGCCAGTTCGTAATCCAAGACCTTAGTCTGCTCGTAATCTCCCATGTTAAAATAGGCGCGGGAGGAGTATTCCGTTTTCGGATGTTCGGAATTGACCTTGTTGAAAATCACGAAGGCATCGGCATTGCGGCCAGCCAAAAGCGTCATCTCGCCTATACGCACCAAGAAGAGCGGGCGCTTTTTCTCGTAAGCTTCGACCTTGTACAGCGCCTTGAACTCGTCAGCCGCCTGCAGATACTTTTTCTGGTTCGCAAGGCATTCGGCAGATTGTTCGCCAGCGGTTTCACGTTCACGATCGTTGAGGTTCTCGATTTCCTTGGCGTTGTAATGCTGGTGAGCCTTTTCCCATTCTTCCATCTTGAAGTAGAGCCCCGCCAGACGGAAATGGGCCTTGCCCTTCATGTACGGCGTTCCGCTCGTGTCGGCAAGGACTGCTTCGAGCGATGCGATAGCCTGTTCAGGAGCTTCGGATTTTTCGTCCAGAAGCGAAAGGAGGTTCAAGCCCTGGAAGTAGTAAGGATGGTCCTTGGAGGCAACCACGGGTTCCAGCGCAAAGCGGCTGATGTTGTATTCCTGGTTACGGTAAAGGCAGTAGGCCCGCTGGTATTCCACGGCACGCATCGAATCAAAGTCGGCAAAATAGCGTTCGTATTCGTCGTACTTGGTGATGGCCTTGGGCCAGTCACTCTTGTGCCTGTAAGATTCCGCAATGAGGAAAACGGCCTCGGCTGTACGCTTTTTGTTGTTCGGGAAGCGTTCCAGCACACGGGAACCCTTTTCGATAATCTTCTCGTACTTTTGCGATTCTTCGCCACTCGGATAAGACTGGGTCTCGTCGGGCACGCTGTCCAGACGCGCGGTACGCAGTTCGGTCGCTTCGTCATAGAGCCTTTCTGCATTGAACATATGGTTCAGATAGGCACAGCACGTGCATCCTTCCAGCAATGCAGCAAACAGGAACAAGGCTAAAAAACGAACTCGGAACATATAGTACTAAAATAGATATTTATGGTGCTAGAATTCCATAAGAAGCGGCAGATAATCGCAAAGTTTCATGCCAGAAGCAGGAATTGCGTTACGATCGAGGCGAACCATGCGCACTTCGGCGGGTTTTCCGACGATACGGGCCAAGATTTCGAAGTTGTCGCGGGTTTCCCAGACAGCAGCGTCCATAACGACACCATCACCGCAATCGGTTTCACCGGTGTTGTTGCCGATACCGGAAATTCTAGAATTCTGCTTTACAAGGCGCGTAAAGAGTTCCGGAGCAACGCCCAAATGGTTCGACGTGGAAGACGAATCAAAGACAACGACATGGACTTCCTTGAAACGGTTGGAATCGTCAAACACAACCGTATAAGTATGCGTGTACGGAGACTCGTAAAAAGATTCCTGCCACACGAAGCGCTTCACTTGTTTGAAATTCGTCATCGAATACTTTTTGAAGAACTCCTGCGAGCTGGCGCCATAGCGAACAAGGTAATGGCCCAACTTGGTCGAGAAATCGTGTTTCTGTTCGGGCACCATCGATTCGCGGAGGCTGTCGACGGCACGGTTCAAGTTGGCGGTAAGACCATTATTGAATTCTTCGATAACAACCCGGCGAGCCTGTTCCAGTTCGTTCAGACGGGCCTTGATGTTCGGATAGTCCGGGTCGTACTTGAGGATGTAGTTGAACTCGCGACGGGACAAGTCGAACATGTGGTTCTTGAGGTAGGCAATCCCGAGCGCTTCGCGGAGCGGCAGGTTTTCGGGATAACGTTCGACCAGCGGAACAAGAATGTCACAGGCCACCTGGGCTCGGTCCCTGGCAGAACCGGCATAGCCATCCTTTCCGGGAGCGACCTTTTCGCCGATTGTCGCCATGGCGCGGCGGGCCTTTTCGAAATCGGGACGGAACGCAAGGATGCGCTGGTAAGTCTTTTCGGCGGCATCAAACTTGCCGGAATACTCCGAGAGATAACCTCGCAACAAAAGCAATTCCGACGAAAGCGGGAACTGCGTCAAGGCGTAATCGACCACCTGCGTTGCGCTATCCAGCGAGCCTTCGTCGTGATAGACCTTGGCCAGGAGTTCAAACGCGCGTTGCGAGTCCCCCGACGAAAGGCTGATGGCCGCATGGCATTCGCTTGCGGCTTCCCTCATGTTCGAATTCCTAAGCAGGAGTTCGGCATACCAAAGACGAAGCTCGTAAATGGACGGGGCGCGGGAGCAAGCCATCTTGGCCAGTTCAAGAGCCACGCTAAAATTGCCCAGTGCAAGCGACTTGTGGCTGTCCAGGTAAAAACTGATGCCCGTATTCGTATAGCGGTTCATCAGGCGTGCAATCAGGAGATCCGCGCGGTCACGCATCGATTCCGAAGCTGAATCCATACTAAAAACGGTATTGACTTCGCCCCAGGCGGCCGCATCGACGTTCGGGTAAAGAAGGACTAGCGCGTCGTAAATTTCGTAAGCGGCCTTAGCAGCCCCAGTACGCGAAAGCTCACGCGCACGGCGGAGTTCAGCCTGAGCCTGCAACGGCAGGCGTTCGACATCGGCGTTAAAATCCGGGGCATCCCCATTCAAAACAGACGTACCGGTTTCAAGCCCAAAAGGAACTTCGCCTACAACCGTCTTTGACGGTCCATACTTATTGTAGATCTTGAATCCGCCATACGCAAGCAGCGCCCCAAAGAAGAAAATCAGAAAGAGGTACGCGGCAGTACGAGGCGCAGATGAGGTATTCGCCATCAGAATTCCAATTAGATTTCCAGGAAGTCGGCCAGTTTTTCTTTGTGTTCCTTGCTCTTCTGCAAGCGACGCAAGGTCTTGTTCTTGATCTGGCGCACACGTTCGCGGCTAAGCTTCAAGTCTTCGCCAATGTCCTTGAGGGTCGTGTCTTCGACCGTATCGAGACCGTAGAACATGCGGAGGATTTCTTCTTCGCGCTGCGGAAGTGACGAAAGCGTTTCCTGGATGAGCTTTTTGCGCTCTTCGCGTTCCATGTCTTCGTCCTGGTTGCCATCGCTGCCAAGCACGTCCATAAGCGTACTCACGGAGTCGGCACTCGAGACACCGGCATCATCGCCAATCGGGGCATCGAGCGAGATATCGACAATCTTTTCCATGACTTCGACGATGTCGCGTTCGTACGGGGCAAATTCTTCCATCGAGATGGTCTTGTCGTAGTCGCCACCGTTCTGCATCAAGGCGCGCTTGAAGCGGTTCACGAGAGCAAGCTTGTTAGGCGGAATACGGACGGCGCCCACCTGTTCGAACAAAGCCTTTTGGATAGACTGACGGATCCACCACACGGCGTAACTGATGAACTTGACGTCCTTGTCCATATCAAAGCGCTTGGCGGCCTTGAAAAGACCAAGGTTACCTTCGTTAATAAGGTCCAAGAGCGAAAGACCGCGACCCTGGTACTTACGGGCAACACTCACCACAAATCGGAGGTTACCGCGAATAAGGCGCTGCAAGGCGGACTTTCGAATTTCTTCGGTTTCACCGTTCTTGATGATTTTCAACAGCGCCGATTCCTCCTGCGGAGTCAGCGTAGGATACCTATTCAAGTCACGAAAATAAAGAGCTTCGTTAAAATCACTCATA
>JBGVAT010000131.1:0-11175 GCA_045224895.1 Fibrobacter sp. | reverse complement strand
GGTGAACGAAATCCAGGCAGTGTATCGCCTGCAAGGTGTGGCTATTGCAGATAAGCACATCGAATGTATCGTTCGTCAGATGATGCGCAAGGTCCGCATTACAGATCCGGGTGAATCCGAATTCTTGCCAGGCGAAGAAATTTCCAAGACCAGCCTCCGTACCGAAAACGAACGTCTGCGCGCTCTCGGTAAGGCTGAAGCTAAGTATCAACCGATGCTCCTTGGTATCACCAAGGCTTCCCTTGCAACGGACAGCTTCATTTCTGCAGCATCGTTCCAGGAAACCCAAAAAATCCTTACCCGAGCCACCATCGAAGGCAAAATCGATCCGCTCATAGGCATTAAGGAAAATATGATTGTGGGCAGACTTATCCCGTGCGGTACAGGAGCCCGACACTTGCGAGATGTCCAAGTGACCGACACCGAAGCCAAAGAACTAGAAGAACGCGCTCGTTTGCAAAACGTACCAGCAGAAAATCCCGATTTAGGTTCTGGAATCCAGTTACAAAACATTGAATCCGATTCCCCCGACAAGGAAGAATCGGATTCCGAAGCTTGACAAAAATCATTCGGAGTCAAGAACTCCGAAGTTCAGATTACTCCCCAATCCTCACGATCGGGCTGTTCGTTTCGATACCGTTCACATGGCGATCGAGCCAGTCGAGCAACAAGGCGTCACGTTCAGCCTGCGCGAGCGCAAACTTTTCTCGGCCCTGCTTCTGCATAAACACGTCGAGGTACGTCATGAGGACGCCACCGGCCACAGAAACGTTCATCGATTCGGTGATGCCATACTGCGGAAGCTTGAATTCATAGTCCGCATGGGCAAGCGTATCCGGGTGGTTCCCGTGGAATTCGCTACCCAGGTAAAAAGCCATCGGCTGGCTCAAATCGAGATCCAGCACGGAATTCGTGGTGTTCGTGCTGGCCACAGCAATCTTGTAGCCCTTTTCGCGGAGCTTTTCCATGCAGAGCATACGCTTCTTGTACAGATAAAGGCTCATCCACTTGTAGGATCCCTTCAAGATGGACTTGTTCACGCTATAGGCATTGTCTTCTTCGATGATATGGACATCCTGGAGGCCAAAGACTTCTGCGGTACGGATGACAGCCGAAATGTTGTGCGGATCGAACAGGTCTTCGAGTACCATGCAGAAATGCCTTGTACGGCGGTTGACGACAGAGGTCAGCAACTCACGACGTCTTTCAGTGACACGTGCAAGCAGCGATTCCAAATCCTTCGATTCACTCATTTTTTAATCCTTTGTTTTTAAACATTCACGAATTACTTGGAGGGAGGCTTTGAAAGTTCCCTCTGTTGTTTTTCCTTGCGCAAGGCATCCCCAAGCTTCCAGGGAGCGCCAGCAACGACACTGTCAAATTCAGCGATATGGCGTGCATTTTCGGGAGTCTGCAACTTTTTGCTTTTGGCGATGGGGCGACGGTTACCGCCATAGTACATACCGGCCGCCTTCTTGATATCGTTCACGACATCGTCAATTTTCGAATTCACGACGCTCTTGAACACACGCAACTGCATGATGGAATTGAGTACGGAATTTCCAGGGAACACAAAGGCCGTCAGCTTGTACTTAAGCTTCCTCGGAGCGACCAGGTCCATATCCAGGTAGGCCACAGCAGTCCCCTTCAAGGACCACTTTAAAATCTGCGCATAGCCGTATCCAAAGAACATGTTGCGAAGCACGGACTTTTGTCCAACGCTATCCTGCAATGCCCAGTAAAAGTCACCAGAAAGACCGTTGCCGTTGCTTCCCGAAAAATAGCGGCGGTCGGAACTATTGTATTCCAGCGTGTATTCCGTTTCGAGATAGGCGTTGATGAGATCCGCCGTAAACGGCATATTGTCGAACAGGAACCTGATTTCGCTCACTTCGAGCGGGAGCGTTCCTTCGCTCGAATAAACGGCCCTGTACTGGCGTCCCAGACGCATGAAAACGTCCACCATCATGTTCGCCTTCACGTCCGTCGAAAAGCCGCGCTTGACAATTTCCTTGTAAGGGCCGCAAAATTCTTTGTCGTATTCAACCTTCGGCCACGGCTTCATTTCCTTTTCCGTGCAGGCCTCATACTTCATGTCGAGGCACTTGTACATCCCGGAACAGAACGAGCGCATATCATCATCGCTATTCTTCGTCTTTTTAAGGAGCAGCTTACGGGGGACATCCGACGCAGAAACAGTCTTTGTCGCAAAAGACATAGACGTGCCAAAAATCAAGACGAGGACAAAAATCCACATCGATAAAGAGAGATTCAACCGGATGTTACGCATAAGCCCTCGCCTCCTCAAGATTACCTGAATTCAAGACTATCCAGCGGGATCACCGTAAAAGGCTTCAGCGAATCGAACATAGCGACAGGTCCGACAATCGAGATGGTCATCTTCTGCTTGTCGAAGTACTTCGCAATCATCGCCTTGACCTGTTCTGCGGTCACCGCATTGACTTCCTTGACATAATCTAAATAATGATCATCCGATTTGCCAACCATTTCGCCTCTTGCAAAAATGGAGGCGGTCGATGCCGGAGAATCGAACAGGCTCGGCAAGCTCTCGATCAGGGACTTCTTTGCCTGGGTGAGTTCGTCGTCCGTAGGGCCATCCTTTGCAAGCCTTTCAATTTCTTCAAAGACAAGCTTCAAGGCAAAGTCCACCGTTTCGACCTTCGTCTGGAGGGCGATCGTCGTCATGGCGGTGTCGCGGTAGTCGTTGCCGACCGTGCTATAGACGCTGTAGGCAAGACCTTCGTCACTGCGGACGCGGTTCATGAGTCTGGAGCTGAAGCTTCCGCCACCCAAAATGAAGCTAGCCACGGCCGTCGGGTAATAATCCGGATGCGGCCTCTTGACGAACGGCTGGTTCATCGAAATGTTCGCCTGAGTGATGTCCTTGTCGACCACATAGACACCCGGCTTGCGGGCAAATGCAAGCGGAGCTGGGGCAGCCTTTTCGGCCGCCTGCGGAGCGACGTTCCATGCGCTAAAGAACTTCTTGAGCATCACGACTGCGGAGTCCTTCTGGACATCGCCCGAAAGCGCAAAGACGATGCGCTTCGAAGAGAACACACCCTTGGCAAGACGCTTCACGTCGGCGGCAGTCACGGCCTTGTATTCGGCGGAATTGGCATCCCAGAGACGCGGGTTCGGCAGGTAGTTCACCTTGGTCTTAAGCTCAGCCAGCACCTTGGACGGCGTTTCATGACGGCGTTCGTAAGACGTCACAAAATTGGCCTTCATGATTTCGAGCTGTTCCTTGTCGAACGACGGTGCGGTCAGCACGTTCTTTGCAAGTTCGAGCATCGCCGGAAAATCCTTCGAGAGGCAGTCGATGTTGAAAGCCGACGAGAACGCGCCCACGCTTGTCGAAATCGAGGCACTTACGAATTCCAGGGAGTCTTCAAGGGCATGAGGCGAAATGCCACCACCCGAACCGCGACGGAGCATCGGTCCGACCATTTCAGAAGCAGCCACATCCTTAAGCGAAGGCGGCAAATAGTTTTCTTCGAAATAGACCGTAAAGTCCACGAGCGGAAGCGTGCTGTCGCTTACGATGTAACCCGTAATGCCCTCGGCAATCTGCACACGGAAATCCTTAGGATGCGGAGCGACATACTTGAACTCCGGGAAATCTATCTTGCTGTAATGTTCGGGCAAGGTTTCCGATCCATCCGAAACTTCCTGGGAATAAATGTCCCCGCTTTGCGAATTCCGGTAAAAAGCGCCATTTCTAGGCATCATGTGGCAGGCCGTCAAAACCGCCAAAAAACCAACTGGAATCAAAAACTTAGTATTCATCTATTAGAAAATAGTAAACTAAAATAGGAACATTCCAAAATGGAGCATCCATTTTAAGTTTTTTTAATCCACCTCCCGGATTAGGACATATATTAATACTTGAGCCTTCCTAGTGGCCACAACACGCGTAGTAAGTCAAACCTCCGACTTCCGCACAGTTCTCCAGTCGAGACACAACACCACCAGGAAGGCTTCTTCAATCCCTCCTATGAAATGACCCGACGCACGCGCGCCGGGCCTTTTCTTTTGTCATTCCCGCCTTGAGCGGGAATCTCCATCTAAAAATCAAAAATGCCCGCAATGATTGCGGGCTAGACATACCTAAAGACGATTATCCAACTACTAGCTGAATCTTCCGTTGAGCTGCTTGCGGCGGCGGCCGCGTTCCGAAATAAGCGCCTCGATGAGGAAGAGCAAGGCGGCAAGGCCGAGGAATACCTGGTAGCGGTCCTGGTAATTTTCCATACGGTCGCTGCTCTGGTCCTTCTTTTCGAGCGTCGCAATCTCGGTCAGAACCTTCTGCAGCTGGAATTCACCCGGGCTCGCATAGAAATAACGGGCGCCAGTCACGTTCGCGATTTCCTGGAGCGTTCCTTCTTCCAGGCGGGTCGTCACGATATTCCCTTGCATATCCTTCTTGTAAACGCTCCCACCCTTGCGGTCCTTCAACGGTATAGGCACGCCTTCCCTGGATCCGATGCCGATCGTGTAAATCTTGATGCCCATCTCGGCTGCTTCCTTTGCGGCATTGACGGCAGCGGCTTCAAGTTCTTCGCCATCGCTCATCAGCACCATCACGGAATGCTGGCTTGCACCACCGGAGTTTTTGAACAAAGTCATACCCTTGCGGATGGCATTTTCGAGGTTCGTGCCCGGCATGAGCCACCCCGGATTTAGTTCACGCAGCACCATCTGCACCGTACCGTAATCCAGCGTCAACGGCACCATCACCTGCGCTTCGCCACTGAACGCCACCAGGCCTACACGGTCACCCGTGAGCGATTCAAGGAACGCCGAAATTTCGTGACGGCTACGGACCAAGCGGTTCGGCTTCACGTCTTCGGCCAGCATCGAAAGCGAAACGTCCTGCAACAGGACCAAATCCTGCCCGCGGCGTTCGATATGTTCCATTTTACGGCCCCACTGCGGACGTGCCAGCGCCACGAACAGAAACGCAATCGCAAGGAGCAGCAGCAGCACCTTCGTTAAGCGCCTCCACGGAGAGACGCTCGTCGAGAGCTTTGGCAACATAGAAAGCGAGACAAAACGGGCCGCAAGCTTTTTACGTCGATGATACGCATAAACAAAAAGAAGTGCAAAAAGCGGGAGTGTAAAAAGCCCCCACAAAAAGTTCGGTTCAGCAAATCTCATTATCTACTCCGATAAATCCGCCATATTTTACATTGGGCAAAAAGAATATACAAAAATTGGAGTTTCTAAAAGCTATATTATCCTAGGGGTTTTGCGAGAAAATGTCATATATAGGTCTAATCGAAATCAATATTATTTGCATTGTAGTGTTGCTCATTACACTACTGCAATTCCGGGAGAGCGTTCTCAGGCACTTGGAAGAGCGCATCCTCGGTTTTACCATCATCGACACAATCATCTACATCGTGTTCAACACGGTGACCAAGATGCTCTACTCGATCTACCAAGAAAACGCCCTATATTCGAACAACGCAAAGATTGGCGTCATCTACTCGCTCATTTACGCATTAAGCCTGATTTCATCGCTACTTCTCGCCCAGCTCTGGTTCTCGTTCATCTTTTTACGCATCCGCAAAAGCATTTACACCTATAAGCACCTGTTCCCGCTTTTTTCGACGCCGAGCATCATCGGCATCCTGATCTGCATTGGCGTTGCCATTTACGGGTTCACCAACGATTGCCACGCGACGACGCTCCAGTTCAGGAGGCTTCAGCCCTTCCTCATCACGCTGAACTTCATCTACATCATCGCGACAATGATTATCGGCATCCAGCACGCCATCGCACAAAAGAACTCCTCGAACCGCAAAGAAGCGTTCTACCTGTCGTTCATCGCCTTCCTCCCGAGCTTTGTCTGCATCATCCAGTACTTCATTCCCGAAATCCCGATTCTTGACCCGATTTTTGCCCTCACGCTCCTGCATGTTTACGTGACCCTCCTCAAGTACCGAATCACGTCGGATCCGCTCACGGGCGTCAACAACAAGATCCGCCTCATCGACTACCTGCAATACATTTCGCAGCACCAGGACGCCAGCAAGCGCCTGTTCCTGCTCGTGATGGAAGTGGACTATTTCAAGGAAATCATCCGAAAGTTCGGCTACGAAATGACGGACCGCGTGGTGGCAGACCTTGCATCATTCTTCAAGCGCCAATGCAGGGAACAGCAGGCATTCCTCGCGAGGACCGGCGAAAGCCAGTTCGCGATCGTGATGGAACGCGACGAGGTTTCTGAAATCGAATCGTTCTGCCAAAAGCTCGTCCGTGAATGCGAACGCGACAGCATGCAGGCCGACATGAATTCCTGGAAGATTTCGTTCAACGTCCACTTTGCCGAAATCTCGAACATTTCGTCAAGCAACATTTCAAAGATTTTCGCCGAAGCAAAGAAGAACTGCTACAAGCCCGAAACTCCGGCACCTAGGGAGTAGGAAGTAGACAGTAGGCTGTAGGAAGTAAACGTCTTTCTGAAAAGAGCGTCACAATCGACAGAATCCAGTAAGGTATGGGGTCGCACTGAAGTGCTCTGGGCTCGCTTCGCTTTGAGGTCGCCTTGCTCTGCAAGGCTTTGGGCTTGTAAATAAATAGCTAGACATTTTAAGCTCATAGCCCAAAGCTCCTGCAAAGGAGCACGCTCATAGCCCATAACCTAAATATCACGGGATTCTCACGAATCTAGTGTTTGCGAGGATGAGTTCCAGCAAAATGAGGAGTGCGCCGATCAACAGCCACGGGTAGAACTTTTCGGCATAGCGGGCGTAGGCGATCGTCTCGATTTCCGTCTTTTCGAGTTCGTCGATTTCAGAGTAAATCTTTTCGAGTTCGGCCTTGTTCTCGGCACGGTAGAAACGGCCACCCGTCTTTGCGGCAACGGATTTTAGCACGCTTTCGTCAATGCCTTCTTCGGGTTCGATTTCACGTTCGCCCCACGAAATTTCGCCAGTCCACGGATTCTGCTGGAACGAAAGGATCTTGCCGGACTTTTTGCCGACGCCGACAGTGTAGACCTTGACGCCCAGGGACTTGGCGACTTCGGCAGCACGCATCGGAGGCACGACGCTCGCATTGTCACGGCCATCGGTCAAAAGCACCACCACACGGGACTTTGCATCCGAGAGCTTGAGGCGGGCAAGGGCATTCATAAGGCCATCGCCAATGGCCGTCCTGTTGTTCACGACGGAATCGCGGGCAAGGTCGTCGGTAGCTTTCAAGATTTCGAGCAGGGAGCCGTAATCAAGCGTAAGCGGGCACTGCGTAAACGAACGGGAGCCAAATGCCGAAAGCCCGATGCGGTCGCTATGGCGCTTCTTGATAAAATCGGCAATCACATCCTGGGCGTATCCAAGGCGGCTATACTTCCAGTATTCGCCTTTTTTCAAGATGCGTTCGGCATTCATCACGCCAAGCTTTGCCTGCTCCGTGCGGGTAAGCATGTCGAGCGTGCCCATGGAACCGGAAACGTCAAGTGCCAGCATGATGTCGACGCCATCGGTCGAAGTGTATTCGACTTCCATCGCATTCTGCGGACGGGCAAGCGCCACAACAAAGCAGGTGAGAGCGGCCAGGCGAAGCGCCGGGACGATATGCCTAAACTTTACACGACGGCTCGGAACCGCCTTTTTTGCAAGCGCAAGCGCCGGGAACTTGATCGTACTCTTGCGACGCTGCTGACGGTAAACATAAAGGGCAATCAACAGCGGAACGAACAACAACAGCCAAAAGGCTTCGGGATTTTGAAAATGAAGAGATCCAATATCCATTTCAGCTCCAAAATAACGAAAAATTCAAATTCTACAGGCAAGAATATACAAATAAGACAGTTAAAAAACTGCGAATCGCCCGTTATAAATTCAAATTTTGCAGCCAGGGGAAAAGCTACAGCACAAGCAAAAGCCCGTCGACACCGAGGACAGCAAGGCAAGAGACCGCGGCAACCGTCACGAGCCCACCGCCCAAAAGCGAGGCCACAACGGCAGCGACCAGGGCGCAGGCACCCGTGATGCGGCTATCGGTCGCAAAGAAAATTGCAGGCACCGTCATGGCACTCAGCACCGTGTACGGCACGTAAGCCAAAAACGAACTCCAGAAGACGCTCTTGAGCTTTTTACGGAGCAAGATGAACGGCACCGCACGCAAGAATAGCGTCACGCCAGCCATGACAAACAAGTAAATCACGTAAGTACGTGCATCAATATTCACTTGGCGCCTCCTTCGTCATCTTCGAGTTTCATGGGGAAAAACGCCGCAGCCAAGAGAGAGGCCACGAGCGCACAAATGATAATCGCAAAACCCACGGAAACGCAGCTCAGCGCAGGGACAAACTTGAATGCGCAACTGAGGGCAACCGCAATCGCGACCGCAAAAATCGTCGGCTTGTGGACCTTCATCTGCGGGACGACAATCGCGACAAACATACCGTAAAGAGCGACGCCAAGAGCATTCGTCACCATCGCCGGGAGAATTTCGCCACAAATGGCGCCAACGGCCGTTCCCGAAGACCAGCCAATGTAAGGGAGCGTCATAAGACCCAAGAAATAAATCGGAGTCACGCTCTTTTGCGCCATCGAGACGGCAAAGATTTCATCGGTAATGCCGGTTGCCAAAAGCAGGCGCTTGACCGTCCCAAAGTCCGGCGAAACCTTCTGCGACAAGGAAATCGCCATCAGCGAATAGCGGAGGTTGATAAAGAACGTCGCAAGCGCCATCTCGATGAAAGTGCCTGCCGCATCCGTCATGATCTGGAGACCGGCAAACTGCCCTGCCGAAGTCAGGTTCGTCATGGAAATAAGCGTCACAAGCGGCCACGACAAGAAATTCGAGCCCGCAATACCGAACGAAAACGAGACTGCAAAATAGCCAAGTCCGATCGGAAGTCCGTCCTTTACACCCTGTGTATAACTCATGTGCGCAAAGATAGAAAATTTAGGGCGTTTGGGTCATATTTTATGCAAATATTTAAATATACGCAAATTACATAGCCAAGCCAAAGGCGGCCCCGCCCTTCGACAAGCTGAAGAAACCGCAGAGAGAACTGTGTAAGGTGATCCCGGAACGGAGTCCGGGATGACAGCAATGGGTAATGTGTAAGGCGATCCCGCAACAAGTGCGGGATGACAGGCTAGTAGTCATCCTCGACCGTCAGGGAGGGGATCCATTTGAATCGTGTAAGGTGATCCCGGAATAAATCCGGGATGACAGTAAAAAAGATCCCGGCACAGGGCCGGGATGACATCAATGTTACTTGACGATTTCGGCGTCCTTGACGTTCTTGCCCTTGAGCTTGGAAGAAGTCTTCGGAGCGTTAACCGGCGGGAACTTGCTGTAGATGTACTTGTACTGAGCAATGCTCCAGATGTTACCGATAATCCAGTAAAGAACGAGACCGGACGGCATCACGGCACTGAAGAGGAGCATCATGGCAGGCATCATCCACACCATCATCTTCTGTTGAGCCGGATCCATACCAGCGTTGGCGCCCATCGTCACCTTCGTCTGGAAGTAGGTGGTGGCCACCATGAGCCACGGGAGGATGGCAAGGCCAGACGGCATGATGATAGGAATGCTGATTCCGCTCCAGACAACGTCACTACGGCTAAGGTCCGAAATCCAGAGGAATGCCGGCATACCGCGAAGTTCAATAGCACGGCCAAGCACAAAGAAGAGGCCCATGAAAATCGGCATCTGGATGAGCATCGGGAGGCAGCCACCGGTGCAGCTAGCAAGCGGGTTGATGTTGTTCTTGCTGTAAAGTTCCATCATCGCGGCCTGCTTCTTCTGCGGGTCGGTACGGTACTTGAGGTTGATTTCGTCGAGCTGCGGCTTGAGAGCGGCCATACCACGAGTGGACTTGATCTGCTTTACCGTGAACGGAGTCGTAATGCCACGGACGATGAGCGTTACGAGGATGATAGCCACGCCGTAGTTCGGGATGATGCTGTAGAACATGTTGAGAAGCTTGAGGAGCATCTTGCAAATCCAGACGAACCAGACGTCTGCACCGCACCAGCGCCAGCCACTCACGATGATCTTTTCGTAGTCCTTGTCGAGAGATGCAATAGCGTCCCAGTTGAGCGGAAGGACCATCAAGTCGTAATTGAGAGATGCCGTGCCGTGGAAATCATCGGCAATGGTAAGCTTGTACGTACCCGGATCGACTTCGTTGCCTTCGACCTTCATCGGCTTTGTCTTGAGCGTTGCCGGAACAGCTTCGTCAAACTGGACGGTCATGGCGACATACTTGCGACGGAGGCCGGCCCAAATGACCTTGCCTTCGGTAGAATTGAAGGACGTCGTTTCACGCGGCATTTCGCGTTCGACAGAATAAGTGCTGTTGAAGACAACTTCGCTGAAGTAGTAAGCGCTGCCACCACCGATTCCCATGAAGCCCTTGGTCTTCGGAATTTCTTCGGTTTCTCTGAGGCCACCGTTCCAAACGAGTTCGTATGCACTCGGCTGGAAACCGACAAACTTGTTTTCTTGACGGACGCCCTGGCCTTCCTTGGTAAAGCCGTAAGAGCGGATCACCTGGTTGCCGTTTGCGTCCTGGAACACGAACTGGACCTTGGCACTGTCGGTCACGACAATCTTTTCGGGAACGCTTCCGAGTTCGAACATCGCTTCGCTGAGGTCGGCGTTGTCAAGCTTCAAGTCAAACGCACCGAGCGTCGTGTCCTGGATGAGTTCCGGGAAGTTGCCAGCGGAATCCGGCAAAGCCTTCACAATAACGCTCTTCACCTTGCCGCCCTTGTTCGTGAGCGTCATGATGAACTTGTCGGTTTCGACCGTCACGGAGCGTTCCTTGATTTCGGCAGGAGCCTTCACTTCAGCAGGTGCAGAAGCAGCGCCTTCAGGCTTAGCTTCGGCGACAGCACCACCAAGAACCGGTGCAGCCTTGATTTCGGGGGCCTTTGCCGGAAGCACGAGCTTGCTTGCAGAATCCGTAGAGACCTGCTTTTCGGCAGTTGCCTTGGCCTTAGCGGCACGAGCGGCAGCCTGCGCATCGGCATTTGCGGAATTGACAGCCATCCACCAAATCACGATGACCGCGATAAGAATGGAACCAATGATTGTATTCTTGTTCATTTTTTATCCTTAGGGGGCGGAACCGGGTCATAGCCGCCCTTGCAGAAGGGGTTGCATCTTAAGACTCTAAAA
>JBGVAT010000130.1:0-3067 GCA_045224895.1 Fibrobacter sp. | reverse complement strand
ATGCAGATGATCGGCTTGAGGCCAGCTTCGAGAGTCTTCTTGACCTTGAGGTTCACGGTTTCTTCCGTTTCGTGGAAGTACTGACGCTGTTCGGAGTGACCGATGATCACGTATTCTGCACCGATTTCCTTGACCATGTCAATGGAAACCTTACCCGTGTATGCGCCCTGGTCCTTCCAGTGAATGTCCTGGATAGCGAGCTTCACGTTCGTGCCCTTGATGACGTCTGCAACCTTGGCTGCAGCGAGGTAGGTCGGAGCGATAACGACTTCGGTCTTCTTCACGTCCTTGACGGCTTCAACGATGTCCTTAGCGAGCTGAACGGATTCGCTAACGGTCTTGTTCATCTTCCAGTTACCAGCAATAATGTACTGACGCATGATTTAACTCCTTGAGAGGTTTAAAATTTAACGCGCGTAAATGTAGAAAATCCTCTCATAAATGTCATCCCGGACTCTATGTCACCCCGGATTTATTCTGGGGCGGGGCCACCTTTTTTTATAAAAAAAGCCCCTCGGCGTTAAACCAAGGGGTGCAGTTTTGTTTAGCTTGTTGGCTATACGGGGAAAATTAGTGGTCGTAGTTGCTCGAACGGCTGGATGCCGGAGCCGGAGAGCCACCGTAGCGGTCGCCTTCCATCTTGTCGAGAATCTTTTCGCCTTCGTAGCCTTTCAAGCGTGCCTGTTCCGGGTACTTCCAGAAGAGACGCGTGATGAGCTTACCTTCGCGGGTGAAGTATTCCCAAACCATGCCGTCGGCCGTTTCGTGATCGGGAGGTCCCCAGAGGAGGTTGACCATGTCCGTGGTCATGCCTTCTTCAACGTAGCCCTGCTTGAATGTGTTCTGCAGGTGCTTGTCGATGCCCATGCTTTCCTTCGAAATGAAGTATTCGCGTTCGTATTCGTTCTGGCCGACACCGCGTTCAATGAGAATCGGAGACGAATACTTATTATTCGTACATCCGAACAGCATGAACGCGCCAAGCGTGATTATGCACAGATGGGAAAATTTCATTGGATCTCCTTGTGGCTTCGTAAACCGAAGTTATGTATTTGATGACCACAAAATAAGAATTTATTGTGCGAGTAGCTAAATAATTTTTAGATTTTACACCGAAATGAACAAGATTGTCGCTTTGTTTAAAATTATTTTACTTAATGTGGCGATTTGGGGCTCGATGTCCTTTGCTGCGATGAACTTTGACCAGTCCAGTTTAGTGGGGCTCCGTTATGGACCGAACCTTTCTTGGGGTGGTATGGTGAATACTCCGGTCGTTTGGGGACAGTGGGTGCCGCAAGGTGTCATGGGACTTCGATACACGTGGCTTGAACCGTTGGATCAAGTTGATTATGGTTCGCCTCTTGGTATGGCGTCTTCGTATCTCAAGATGGATGCCTCGCTCGAGGTTTCGCCGTTCTATGGGGGCTTCCGAGCAGGGCTTGGGCTTCGTCCGTTCAAGATAAACCCGCAAATCGAACTCAACTTTATCTACGAAAGTTTCTTTTATTTCAAGTCCAATATCGAAATGGTCAACGCCGACGTGAAGGGTGGCGGCCGTATCGCGGCAACCTGGAATTCCGATTACATCCTGGACAACATTTGGCGTTCGGATAATGCCGAGTTCGATTACGCACAGCTCTTTGACATGAGCATTGATATCAGCTACAACCTGCCGCGTGGGAGTGTTATTGGCCTTGGGGCGCACTATGTGCTTTCTGATATCAGTACGGACTTCGATGGCAAAAGCTACGATTACGAACGCAACATTCCGGTTTTTAGCCGCGACTACATTGTGGAATTGCAAAGCTACGGCCGTTTTCCGGTTTCAAGTCTAGTTTCGATCGTTTACGATGGACTGTACGTCAAGACGGGGCTTTTGCGCAGTGGTGGCAGCGTCAAGAAAGAATCGCTCAGCTATAGAATGGCGCTCTTGGGAACTCATTTTACGTGGCAGAATGGCCTTCGTAATTTTATCGTCAAAGTTGGCAAGTGGGGGCGTGACAAGAAACGTTTTTACAACGGATCATTTGCTCAGCAGCTCCTCATTCAGCTTGAGTATAAGGGGTATTTTTCGTTCCCCCTCCACAGTGATTCTTCCAAATGATTTAGGCACCGGCAATAACATCTTGGGCTTCTTTTTCTTGAAGATCGGGTCAACCGCAAGAGCCTGAGCCGGATATGCCGAACGGATCCAGATGATCCCTCCATAGTTGTCGCTGGCGACATTCACGAGAGTGGGGAGGGTTTCGCCTGCGTAAGAACGCCATTTGGAAATGGTAAAGTAGCGGGATTTTTTGAAGGCTCCGTGCATGACCGCCTTTTCGGGGAGGGCAAGGGAGTCGAGGACGAGACTCCACCAGGTCATCGAGTTTGCCGTGGCGAGAACATTTGGATTCTGGTCTTGCTTCAAAGAGTCCGGGCACTTGAAATAGCCGTTGGCAAGGAGTTCCAGATCGTCCAGCCTCAGAGGTGTATTGCCGATGCTTTCTCTAAGGTGATGTAGCCCGAGCTGCCTTTTCAATTTCTCTTTGCCGATTTCCATATAACGGTAACGGCCTGCCGTAATGTATGTGAATTTGGGCTTTTCGTAAGGGGTGACAAAGAATGTGTCAAGAGCTTCGCTGTGGTGCCGCCATTCGATCGAAACGCTCGTCCGGTTCCTTTCTTCGTTGACGAACTTGCCTTCGATATTTATGACCATGGAGGAATTTGTTAAAAGGCGCGGGCAGGTCTTTTTCTTGCCGGTTTGAGCCATAAGGGGGATGGCTACAATGCAGATGGCGGTTATTATCAGTTTTGCGCTTTTAATCATACAATTAATATAAATAAATGTTATTACATCCCGTTGGCCAAAAAATGCTAATTGTGCGTAAATTTAGTATAAAAGAAAACCCCAGCACTTCCTAAATGGCTAAAAAGGGAGTACCGGGGTTTATTTTTTCAGGAAGAAAATGTTTTCGTTGCGTTGTCACCCCGGATTTTGAACTGACCCCAAAAAGTTGGACAGTTTAAAGTTAGGATAAAACAGTGTCATGAGTCCGGTATTGTACCGGGCTCATTCCATTTA
>JBGVAT010000129.1:0-2575 GCA_045224895.1 Fibrobacter sp. | reverse complement strand
GCGCAGGAAGATTGCGACTCACAAGCGTAAGAAGCGCCGTCGTCGTGACCGTCACAAAAAGAAACTTCGCTAATATCCGTTAGCATTTTCTTGTGATTTCCTGTAAGACGGAGTGTAAAAACTCCGTTTTTTTCGTTTTTCATTTTGTGTTACCTAGGAAAACGATCGGAAATCATGAAATACAATAAGAGCCAGATGATTAATCAATCTATGGTATAATAGGGTTTCGCCCAAAGGATAAGAAATGATAGATCGCAACAAACACTTCCTCCGCCTTATGGACTGGAGTGAAGAACGTATTCTCGAAACCGTCGCCATCGCCTCGCAGCTCAAGAAAGAAGTCCATGCAGGCAAAGTCTCTGACCGTCTCCACGGCCAGAACATCGGCATGTTCTTCGAAAAACCGTCTCTGCGAACTATTACGACTTTCCAGGTGGGCATGAACCAGCTCGGTGGCCACGCCGTCCTCCTCTCTCCGGATTCTATTGGTCTCGGCAAGCGCGAAAGCGTCAAGGACGTCGCCCGCTGCCTCAGCCGCTGGGTGAACGCCATTGTGGTCCGTTGCTTCAAGCAGCAGCTCGTCGAAGAACTCGCTGAATACGGTTCCATTCCGGTCGTGAACGCATTGACCGACGACTATCATCCGTGCCAGGCCATCGCTTTTGCCCAGATGATCAACGAAAACCTCGGCGGTTTCAAGAACGCCGACGGCAAGCCGAAGACGGTCGCCTTCATCGGTGACGGCAACAACGTTGCGAACTCCTTCCTCGCCCTCGCCGCAAAGGTCGGTATGAACTTCACGCTCGCCTGCCCGAAGGGCTTTGAACAGCCGTCCAAGGTTGTCGAAGAAGCTTTGCCGCTCTTGAAGAAGCACGGCTGCCAGTACCGCGTGTTCAATGACCCGAAGGATGCCGTCAAGGACGCCGACATTCTCTATAGCGACGTTTGGGTTTCCATGGGTCAGGAAGGCGAAAAGGCTACGAAGCAGACTCACTTCTTGCCGTTCCAGATCAACGACGAACTTTTGAAGCTCGCTCCGGCACACTGCAAGGTTTCTCACTGCCTCCCGGCTCACCGCGGCGAAGAAATCACGGACTCCGTGATGGACAACCTCGACGTGAACATGAGCTTCGAAGAAGCCGAAAACCGCTTGCACGCTCATAAGGCTGTTTTGTGGCAGGTGATGGAGCCTTTTTCCCGATAAGCATCGCTATACGGCGTTCCTCGGTTCCTCACGTACGATTTAGTACGCTACGGAACCTCGCGCCTTGTCTAGCTCGCTTCTAGGAAAAAAAGATTGAGTTATATTGCCCGGCCTTACCGCCGGGCTTTTTATGTATATAAAATAGGTATCAATTAGTTTGGAACCTTACCAGTAGCCTCAATCTGGTCACAGAAAGACTTTATCTGTGGTAGCAACTCATCAATAGGATTTGTCGAAAGAGGATTATTTGAAAAATCTTGAGAGGTCATAGTCCTCACACGATGGTTTTCACAAGTTGTTTGACGAGTTTCGCCATTTGTTGAATATTCTATCGAATTTGCTTTAGCATCATCACAAAAACCTTGAATCACATTTTCCAAAACATTCAGTTCAAAAACATATTCGGAAGTCGAAGAAAGGACATTATCTTTGTACTCAACCTCATAAGCCAAGCTCATCGAATCGGGCACATAGACGGCCATCGATATAGACGTTTCTGTTGATTGCATTCCGCAAAGCGCCCTTTTCGGCACGGTCTCTATATCGGCATGACTAGCGTTAAATTCTTCGCAGGTATTCTTTGCAGATTGCACAAGATCATCGAGCGAGACAGACGGTACAGTTTCCTTAATCGTCATTGTACGGTGGCCACACGTCACAGTCGCATTTCCATGTTCGGCAGCATCTTCCTTATTCTCTTCACACAGAGATTGAATGACGTCTATCGCAACCGAACTCGCATAAGTGCTATAGTATTCTATTTCTTGCACTGCGCCCTTTATCGTGACGGTCACCTTCGTCGTTACGTCAAGTTCCTTGATGAGTTCGACAACGGACGTATCAGAAAGGACTTCATACGAGCAGCCCACCTTGCCCGCCTCAAGAGCATTCACCAAATTTTCCGTGCTATCTTTATTGTCGTTTGCGTTATTTTTCAACGAATCCGGATCAGACTGATTTGAACTGGACCGACCTTCGTGCACTGGCGATGTCGTATTTTCAGAGCCGCACCCCCAAAACATAAATGATGTCACAGCCGACAATAGAAGAATTTTTTTGAGCATGCCGCCCCCTTTCTGTTTCTAACAACAATAGCGAAAATATAACATATCTTTTTCTATATTTGGCTAAAATTTTGCAATGAGGAGACATCTGATGTCCTTTGTTCAAGACCTTAAAGAAAAAGTTTTAGGCGGTTACGAAATTACTCGCGAGGACGCCATCAAGCTTTTAAGCGAAGACCTCGACGAACTCACAAAAGCCGCTGACGAAATCCGCGAAAAATTCCACGGCGACGACTTTGATTTTTGTTCCATCGTGAACGCCCGCAGCGGCCGTTGCTCCGAAAACTGCAAGTACTGCGCCCAGAGC
>JBGVAT010000128.1:0-11430 GCA_045224895.1 Fibrobacter sp. | reverse complement strand
GATGCGCTCATTTCTGGTGGCTACTCCAAGTACTCCGAAACGATTGAACTCGCCAAGGAAATTATCGGTATCCGTCCGGAATACAAGCACTTCGGTGCTATGCATATCCTCAGCACCAAGAAGGGTACGTTCTTCTTGGCCGATACTCTCGTGAACCGCGACCCCGATGCCGAAACGCTCGTCGATATCGTGAAGCTCACGCACGACGCCGTTCGCTTCTTCGCTCACGAACCGGTGATGGCTATGCTCAGCTACGCAAACTTCGGTTCTGACAAGGAAGCCGCTCGTGGCACTGTGAACAAGGTCCGCGAAGCCGTGAAGACGATTCACGAACAGTATCCGGATTACGTTCTCGATGGCGAAATGCAGGTGAACGTGGCTCTCGACAAGGATCTTCGCGACACGAAGTATCCGTTCAACAAGCTCAAGGGCCAGACCGTCAATACGCTCATCTTCCCGTGCCTCTCTTCTGCAAATACCACTTGCAAGATGCTCCTCGAAATGGGTGTTGGCGAATCCATCGGTCCTGTGCAGATGGGCCTTAACAAGCCGGTTCACTTCACCGACTCCGACGCTTCTGTCCACGATATCTTCAACTTGACCGTTGCCGCCGTCATCGACGCCATCGTTCAGGAAAAGAAGGACGAAGAAAAGAGCCGTCAGAAGTTCGATAAGATGTGGTAAATTGCGATTCTCGCTCGCCATTGCGCGGGCGCGATTCTAGTTGCTTTTCAAGAGTCGCCGCGGGTAAAACTGCGGCGATTTTTGTATACAGTACGAGGTGTACTATATGTAAATAATTTTCGTTTTTACATTTGTAAAAAATGCTAAAATTTTATAAAAATAAAGAAAAATGTACTCTAAACTATTGACTTTGTAAAACGACGGACGTATATTTTTGAATATGAAACCGATAGTTGAATATCAAGATTATCATGCTTTTTTAGGCGACTACTACGAGGAACGCAAGCGCACTTCGGCTTTCTCTTGGCGCGAATTTGCGAAGATTGCGGGCTTTGTTTCTCCGTCGTATCTCAAGGATGTTTGCGGTGGAAAGACGAACCTCAGCAAAGTGACCATGGGACGCGTGGCTGCCGCTATTGGTCTTGTGGGCTATGAAGTGACTTACTTCGAAGCGATGGTGCAGTTCGGTAATGCCAAGACGGATGATGCAAAGAAAAAGTTCTTGGAACAAATGCACTCGATTGCGTTCGATCATAAAGTGCGCATCATCGATAAGGATGCTTTTGAGTATTACGACAGCTGGAAAAATCCGGTGTTGCGCGAACTAGCTCCGTTGATGCCGGGGGCGATGCCGGGTGAAATTGCCAAGATGTGTACGCAAGAAGTCTCTGCGTACGAAGTTCGCAAGTCGCTCGCATTTCTGGAACGCGTGGGGCTTCTCAAGCAGGTGAAGGAGAATGTTTATGTGCAGGCGGAAAAGTCCGTGGAAGGCTCCAAGGAGGGCCTGCCGCTAGCCCTTCGTTCGATGCACCGTGAAATGGGCTACCTGGCCGTCGATTCGCTGGATCGTTTTACCTCTGATGAACGCAACGTCACGGGTGTCACGATGGGCATTGACCGCGATGCTTACGAACGCATTGTGCATGAGCTTGAAGAATGCCGCAAGAAGATTACGGCGATTGCGGAAGGATGCGACACGATCAAACAGGTTTACAGATTGAATTTGCAGCTGTTCCCTCTTTCTAAAGAGGTTGCTGGAAACAAGGAGGCTAAAGATGAATAAGAAACTTTATACGGCTTGTGGTGCAATGGCGCTGAGCCTTGCTGCATGCTCTGAGGATAACGGAAACATTAGCGGTACTTCGACGGAGCCGAATCCGATGGCGTTGCTATCGTCGAGTTCTGTGGTGGAATCTTCTTCGGGAGGTTTCGAAGTGGATGAAAATGTTTTGTGGAATCCTCTGATGGGCGATTCCCGTATCAACACGGCGCGTTATTCGGCCCTGCTGTCTGCGAATGTCCAGGCGGATGGCCACTGGTTCTGGGAGGCTCGCGGTGCGGATGAAAATGAAGGCGGACAGTCTTCTATAATCTGGCCTGTGGAACTCGGAAGTGATGCAGATTCCCTGTCGGCCGTCATCGAATCATGTCATGGCATTTGCGGTATTGCCAACTTGAAAAAGGGGTCGATGACCATTCAGCCTTTTGCTAGCGTTGGCTTTGTGATGGCTAGGGATGCGGCTAATAATCCGACTCCGGTTGATGTCTCTGATTGGAAAGGCGTTTGCATTACGTATACATCTGATTCGGATGCCTCTCTGGTGCTTGATCTGGGCGATTCGCTGGGAGCGCTGTTCTACGATGGCTTTGCCTTCCCGGCCGTGGCGTTGCCGAAATCGGCTGATGCGGTTACCAGATGCTATAGCTGGAGCCATTTCAAAATACCTTCCTGGAAAAAAGAAAATCCCGATGGCTGGGGCATAAATACTGGATGGAGGGCCGCTAAGCAATTGGTGGGGATGATGTTCAGGATTCAAAATGAGCCTGGGGATTATAAGTTCAATATCAAGTACTTTGGCACGCGAGTGGACGGTGTGCCGGATGATGGAAGCCCGGTGTCTTCGGGTAGTGTTATGGGTGGTACGCCGGTTGTACCTGTGCTGGAAGGTCGCGATGGGGGTCTTTGGGCTCCTGTGAATGACGGTGCCCGGGTTAAGACATCGACTTATTCTGAAAACCTTTGGCCGGAAAACGCCGTAGAAGACGGTCGCTGGTATTGGGCTACGGATGAAAATGTTGGCGGAATGTCTTCTGTCAAGTGGCCTGTGGCGCTTGGTGATGGAGGCTCTTTGGCTCCCGTTGTCGAGTCGTGCAAAGGCGTTTGTGGAGAGGCTTCCTTGAAAAAGGGGACTAGCCAGGTGGATCCGTATGTGACGTTGGGCTTCGGAATCGCCACGGACGCTGCCGGAGAACCGTTGCCTGTTGATGCCTCGAACTGGGAAGGGCTCTGTTTTGAATATTATTCGGAATTGCCCATAAAGGTTGAACTTGATGTAAGTGATACGTCTGATGGGCTGCCGTGGGTGACTTTGCCAGTCTCTCTGGAAGCGCAAAAGCTCTGCTATGATTGGTACCGTTTCCATTTGCCTAAGGATTCTATTGCTCATTTTGAAGGCGGCGATTTTGCTGAAACGATGGCGCATGACGCGCGTGAAATGGATCGTATTGGTGAAAAGGTGGAAAATGCTGCCAAGCAGCTGATTTCCGTAAGGCTGAAGATTGAAACGGGCGAAGAAGACAATTACAAATTTGGAATAGGAGCTATTGATAAGTATACCCAGACGAATGTGAAATAGTAATTTTGTTAGGAGGAACAACGAGGACCCGGCTTAGGCCGGGTCCTTTTCTGTAAATGATACATTTGTATCATTTATGAGTTGTGAATTGTTTTATATTTAGTTGAAATTTGTGTTTTGTGTAAAATTTGACGATATTTGTATCATTTTGTATTGACGGGTGATTTTTGCGGATGTATATTGGTCTATATGAAACCGATCGTGGAATATAAAGATTACCGAGCCTATATGGCGGACTTTTACGAAGAGCGCAAGAGGACTTCTGCTTTTACGTGGCGTGAGTTTGCGAAAATTGCGGGTTTTACTTCGCCCTCGTATTTGAAGCTTGTTTGTGATGGCAAGAGCAGCTTGAGTCGCGTGACGATGAACCGCGTAGCGGTAGCGATGGGGCTTTCTGGTTATGAAATCGAATATTTTGAAGCGATGGTGAATTTTGTCAATGCCCAGAAAGACGAAGTCAAGAAAACCTACTTCGATAAGATGATGGCGGTTTCGGCGGCGAACCGGGTGCGTGTGATTGACGAGGATGCGTTTGAATATTACGACAGCTGGAAAAATCAGGTTGTGCGTGAACTTGCTCCGATGATGCCGGGTGCGATGCCGGGTGATATGGCTAAGGTGTGCTGCCAGGAAATCTCCGCGCTTGAAGTCCGCAAGTCGCTTGCGTTTTTGGAAAAGGCGGGATTCCTGAAAAGGACTGGCGAGAACGTTTATGAACAGACTGATAAGGCTGTAGTGGGATCCAAGGAAGGCTTGACGCTGGCGATTCGCATGATGCATCGCGAGATGGGGCGTCTTGGTGTGGATTCTGTTGATCGGTTCGGTCCCGAAGACCGCAATGTTTCGGGCGTTACTTTGGGTGTAAACCGTGAAGGCTATGAAGAAATTGTGAAGGAACTTGATGCTTGCCGCAAGAAAATCATTTCGATTGCGGCGAAGTGCGGTAAGCTTGATCAGGTTTGCCGTTTGAATTTGCAGTTTTTCCCTTTGACCGAAAGAGTCATACATGAAACGGAGGAGTAGTATGAATAAGAAATTGTCTATGGCGTGCGCTGGCGCTTTTTCGCTTGCGGCGCTTGGTTGCTCGGACGGTAACGTGTCGGGCTCGTCCGAAGATCCTAATGTGCTGACGGCGTATAATGTGTCGTCGAGTTCTGTTCTTGACGGTTCGTCAAGTTCGGTGGATGAAATTTCGTCTAGCTCGTTTAATGCTGACGATGGCGACTTGTGGAATCCGAGCGCTGGCGGCTTTTCTGTCAATGTGGCGCGTTATGCGGCCTTGCTGCCTGCGAATGCGAAAGCGGATGGCCACTGGATCCAGAAAACGGATGCGGAAAAAGGCGGAACATCGTCTGTTGTCTGGCCGACGGATTTGGTCGGGGTGCAGGATGAGCGAACCGTTGTTGAATCTTGCGACGGCATTTGCGGTACCGTATCCTTGGCAAAGTACTCGTTAACTTTTGATCCGTTTGCGGGTGTTGGCTTTACGCTTGCGAAGGGGGACGATGGCAAGCCTGTTCCTGTCGATGTTACGGACTGGGGTGGCGTTTGCATCACCTACGAATCAGAGGCGGCTCCCGCTTTGGAATTGGATTTGGGCGATTCCCTGAATGCTTTGCTGGGTGATGCCTTGCCTGCGGTCGCGTTGCCCAAAACGACGACAACGGGACCTGTGACAAAGTGCCATAAATGGAGTGACTTTAAGTACCCTGCTTGGATTGCCGCCGTTGCGGATGTTCCGGAATACTGGCTTGAAAATTCTGGAGAAAAGGCTGCCAAGCAGCTGGTGGCGTTTAGGTTCGTGATTTCTGCTTATCCTGGAGAGTACAAGTTCAATATCAAGAGCCTCGGAACTTATGCGGATACGCAAACGGACCAAGGCGCAAGTTCGTCAAGTGCAGCTCAGGCTGTGGTGAATTCCGCGGATTTGTGGGACGGAGCCGCGGGCGATAAAATTGTCAAGACGGCGCTTTACGCGGATGACTCTTGGAAGTCCTTAGCGAAGGGTGAGTGGTATGATTATACGGACCGATACTCTGGCGGAAACTCGTCTTTTGGCTGGTGGAAGTATAGGACGGACGATGACCATAGTGGACTTTACTTTGAACAGGTCATTGATGAGTGCGGCGGTTTGTGCGGTACCGTCAAGCTTAGTGGAATGGCTGACTTGGCCCCTGTAGCTCTTTTCGGTTTCCAGTTGGCGAATAGAAGCACGGGTGCAGTCAAGGCGGTCGATATCACGAACTGGAACGGCATTTGCGTTACTTATAAAACGGATATTCCCATTGTGCTGGACTTGAATCCAGTATCGCTGGAGGTGGATTTCGATACGGTTTCCGCAGACTTTGTGGTTGAAGAGGATGACTATGAAATTTTCAAATGGCCGTCTGTGACGTTGCCGGTAACTGCTGAAGAATCGACAGTGTGCTTTGCGTGGGACGATTTTACTCAGGCTTACTTAGACAAAGTCCCGAATGGCGAAAAGTATAAAACTACAGTAGAAAATGTGCTTAAGCGGGTCGTTGCCATAAGGTTTATTATAACGGGTAAAACGGGCGATAATGGGAACTTCTACCTTAAAGCTTTCGGGACGAACCGTCGATAGAAAAACTGAAATAGAAAATTTGTTAGGAGGAATCAAAAAGGGCTCGGCGATTGCCGGGCCCTTTCCCAAACAACAGTGAGAATAGTTTTCTCTTCTGCGTGGCTCCTTGCTAAACACTCCAACTTGCAAGGAGTATTTTGTTCCCGACTAAGTCGGGAACCTTTAGGATGTTACTTCAGGTTGATCTTCTGAATGTTCTTCTGGCTGCCCTGCTTGACAATGAGGATTGCCGGGCCGCGGAAGTTCGTGTTCAACTGGATTTCGTTTGCGCCAACCTTCGTGTTGATGTTCTGCTGTGCAATGACCTGGCCCATGGTGTTCATAAGCATAGCAGTTGCGCGGCTTGCCTTGGTGGCGTTGAACGAAGCGTTCACGAGACCCGGCTGGACGTTCACCTGGAGCTTGCTTACGCTAGCAATGCTTGTGGGCTTGATGGCGTCGGTACCGGAACTGGAGATGGGGACGATCTTGCTGGAGGCGGTGCCTTCGGTAGAGGGCTTCTTGTCGAAGTCGTCGATGATTTCGGTAGAGCCGTCAGCCTTGATGCCCTTGATGTAGTCGACCGTGATGGTGCCGGAAACCTGCGTGCCGTAGAGGTTGAGACCGATAGCGTTAGCGGAGCTGAGGCCTGTGGGTTCGGTACGGAAGTCGGTCCACATGATCTTGAAGGTCTGGAACGTGGTGGCGTCGAGCTGCTGGTCGGCCTGTTCCAAAACGTTGGCGTCAAACCAGTCCCAGCTGCTGCCGGTCATCATGAAAAGGTCCATGGAAGTCCAGCCGTATTCGCCACAATCCTTTGCTGCGTTGGTGCAGGGGCCTGCGGAAGCGACTTCGCCCTTCATGCGAATTTCGAGACCGACGTACTTAGAGAGATCCTTGGTGGAACCGGAGAGGTTGATACGGAGCGTGCCGGTTTCGCTGGAGTCGGCGGTCTTGCTCGTGTAGGTGATGAGGGCTGCTTTACCGTCTGCGGTTTCAGGAACTTCGTTTTCGTTGACCAAGCTGTCGAGATTGCTCTTGTTGTTGCCTTCCTGACCGTAAGCTTTTTGCAATGCGTTCAAGACGTCCGGGTCGAGGATGGAGTAGGTGCCCTTCTGGCGGGTGATGATGGTCATGTTGCCATCGTCTTCGGCGCCGGTGTCCCAGACGTAAGGAACGATGCCGTTAGCTTTGGCGTTCTTGGCGACTTCACCGTAGAAGAGTGCGCGGCCTTGCAAGTGGAGCTTGAGGTTTGCTGCGTCGGTGATCTGGCCGGTGCGCTTGATGGCGCCGAGTTCACCGATGATCACAGGAATGCCCTTGTCGCAGAACATCGTCTTGAGTTCGCCGAAGGCCTTCTTGATCTGGTTCGGAGTGCCGAGAGCGGAATTGTCGATGCTCTTGCTATAAACGTTCCAACCCATATTGTGGGTGTTGTCGGTTGTGCTGGAAAGACCTGTATAATAATAGAACTGCGTACCCCAATCTTCGTCAGCGGTCATGAGGGAGTACTGATACGGGTAGTAATGGACTTCTGCCATCATGTAGCCTTCGCCAGCCGGGTCGGTCGGGAAGTTCGTGCTGAGCATCGGAGCCATGTCCATTTCGGTACGCGGGGCCTGCACGATCAAGGTGCGGGTGTCGTTGTTGCCGCCTGCGCTACGCACTGCGGTGATGAATGCGTCGTAGTAGCTCTTCAAGACCTGCATACGGGTGGCGTCGAATTCCCACTGGGTGCCGTTCCACGGGTCGTTCACGCCCGGTTCGTTGGCGCCGGCAAAGAGGAGGTGTTCGTCGTAGTCCTTGAAGTACGTTGCAATCTGGGTCCAGTAAGCGGCCTGGCGGGCCTTGGTCGTTGCGGCGTTGTTAGAAATGTTGGTTGCTCCGCTACGGGGGCTTGCGGCAACACCGTCAAAAACGCGGTCTTCGAGCCAGCCTTCGTCCCAGTGGGAGTTCAAGACGACGTACATGCCTTCGGCGATGACCATGTCCACCACATCCTTCACCTGCTTGAGCCATGCGGCGTCAATAGTCGGGTTCGTGAACGTGGCGTCCTTGCCCACGTGGGTGTATGCGCCGTTGTCTGCGGTGCCGCCGTTTGCGGCGATGTCTTTGGCGAGAGCATCAGAATGGGAATACCAAGCGCAAGGAATGCGCACGGTGTTGAAGCCGGCAGCCTTGATGGCCTTGATGTAGCCTGCAGTCGGGAGCGGATTGCCCCAGGCGGTGGGGTTTTCCGGAACTTCCATGGTGTTGCCGATGTTGTAGCCCATACCCATGGGTTCAACGAGTGCGGTGGCCTTGGGAAGGGCGAATGCCGATGCTGCTGTCAAGAGGATCGAGCTAGCGGCGATGCCGAAGGTATTAAATCTCATTGCTAAGACTCCTTATTGAAACTTGCGTTTGGGTGCCTTTGTATTGAAATTTTGATGATTTTCGGAAATTTTTGAGAACATTTAGCGCAAAAAACAAAGCGCTTTTCTACTCGCAAAACATCCCTTTTGTCATCCTTTTTCGAGGATACACCCATCTTTCGGTATAGTAATATATATGAAAGTGTCTAAATACGCAACAGAAAAAGTGATATTTTACAAAAAATATCAACTTTGTAAGCTATCGTGTGATAAAAATCTCAATAATTTTGAGAACTTTTTTTGAGAACATTGAAAAGGCGCGGAAAAACTGCGTTTTTAGTGCGCTTCGAGCCAGTTTTTGCCGAATCCGACGCTCGCGACGAGTGGAACTTTAAGTTCCATAGCGCCTTCCATTTCGGACTTGACCATCTGCGAAAGCTCTTCGACCTGGTCCTTCGGACATTCGAATACGAGTTCGTCATGCACCTGGAGCATCATGCGGAGCGGGAGGTTCTCGTCGTTGATGCGTTTTTGGATGCGAATCATGGCAATCTTGATGAGGTCGGCGGCGCTGCCTTGCACAGGCGTGTTTACGGCCATGCGTTCGGCCATTTGCGATTCCATACGGTCGGAGCTGTCGATGCCTGCGATGTAGCGGCGGCGGCCGGAAAGCGTTTCGACGTAGCCGTCGCGGTGGGCGGCGGCCTTGGTGTTGTCGATGAACTTTTGCACGCCCTGGTACATTTCGAAGTAGCCGTCGATAAAGCTCTTGGCTTGCCCCATCGGAATTTTCAGGTCGCGGGAGAGACGGAAGGCGGTCATGCCGTAGAGTACGCCGAAATTCACGACCTTGGCGTCGCGGCGCATGTCGGCGGTTACGTCATCGAGGCTGACGCGGTTGATGGCAGCTGCCGTGCGGGCGTGGATGTCGATGCCTTCCTTGTAGCTTTCGATGAGCGCTTCGTCTCCGCTCAGGTGGGCGAGCATGCGGAGTTCAATCTGCGAGTAGTCCACCGCGAGAATCACGTTGTTCGGGTTCTGCGGTACGAATGCGGCACGGATTTGCTTGCCGAGATCGCTACGGACGGGAATGTTTTGCAAGTTCGGGTCGCGGCTTGAGAGGCGGCCTGTTGCGGTACCCCACTGGATAAAGCTCGTGTGGATGCGCTTGGTGTCCGGATTCACGAGCGTCGGGAGTACGGAAACGTAGGTACTCTGCATCTTCTTGAGTTCGCGGTATTCGATGACGGCGAAGACGATTGGATGGGCGGCGCGGAAGCTGAGTTCTTCGAGGACGGCGGCGTCGGTGCTGCGCTTTTTGATTTCGGGGAGTCCGAGCGTGTCAAAGAGCACTTCGCCGAGCTGCTTGGGCGAGCCGATGTTAAACTCGCAACCCGCCATGTCGCAGATTTCTTTTTCGAGCTTTGCGATGCGGTGTTCCAAGTCGGTCTGCAATTTCTTGAGAATCTTCGTGTCGACGAATGCGCCAACGCCTTCCATCTGGTAAAGCACCTTGAGGAGAGGCATTTCCTGACTGAAGAAGTACTTTTCGTAGTCGTACTTTTGGAGCTTGGCGCGGAGCGGCGCCCAGAGGCGGAGCGTGTAGACGGCGTCTTCGGCGCCGTATTCGGTAGCGTCCTTAATGGGCGTGCGGTTGAATGTGATTTGGTTCTTGCCGCGTCCGATGAGATTTTCGATCGGGATCATCTCGTGCTGCAAAAGCTGCATCACCTGATTGTCGAGGCCGAGCCCGGTTTGGCCGGGCGAGAGCATCCATGCGGCAATGAGCGTGTCAACGATGTTTGCGGAATCGATTTGCTTTTGCGTGAGTCCGAACGTGCGGGCGAGAACGTGCAAGTCGAATTTGGCGTTGTGGAAAACGAGGGCTCGCTTAGTGTCGGCGGATTTTTTGTCGGGGAGTGTGCAAGAATCGTTCCAGAATTCAATGAACCACTTCTTGGTGGCGTTAAAGTCGAAGTTGCCGCCCTTGCCCGCGGGGTACGGGAATCCGATGTCGTCGGTATGCCCAAGCGGAATGTAGTAACCTTTAGGAACGCTGCCGTCTTTTGCTGCGGCCGCAAGGCAAAGCCCGACGATGCTGCACTGCATTGGATCGAGTCCGTCGGTTTCGGTGTCTATGCCGATTTCTGTTGCGGCATCGAATTCCTTCTTCATCTGTTCGAAGGTTTCTTCGTTGTCGACGCAGATGTAGGTGGGCGGAATGTCGGCCGGGAAACTTGCTTTTGTGACTTCGGCGGAATCGCCGGATTCGCCTTCGGAAGTGCCGCGAGATTCGGCGCTGTCGGAATCGTCTTTGCGCACAAAGCCTGTCTTGCTTGGGACGTTTTCGAGCAGACGGATAAGGCTGTTGATTTCGTGTTCCCTGAAAATGTTTTCGAGCGTGTCGCTGTGGATGCCGCAGAATTCAAGCGCGTCGAGATTGCCGTGGTAGGCGCGTTTTGTCTGTAACGTTACGAGTTCGCGGCTGAGGAACGCCTGTTCCTTGTTGTTCGCGAGGTTGTCGTGCAAACCTTTTTTCTTGATATTGTCGAGGTTTGCGTAAATGTTGTCCATGTCGCCGTATTCGGTGAGCAACTGGATGGCGGTTTTCGGGCCGACTTTGGGGACGCCCGGAACGTTATCGCTCGAGTCGCCCATGAGGGCGAGGTAGTCGCGGATTTTTTCGGGCGGAATGCCGTATTTCTCGATGACTTGCTGCGGTCCAAAATCGATGCCGTCAGCGCCTTTTTCCAAATGGAAAAGGTGGATCTTGTCGGTCACGATTTGCGACATGTCCTTGTCTTTGCTGATGATCACGACGTGGTCAAAACCGGCCTTGACGGCGGCTTCGGCGGCACTTGCCATCACGTCGTCGGCTTCGTAGCCGGGTTCCGACAAAAGCGGGATGCCGCTGGCTTCCATCGATTCACAGAGGAGCGGCATTTGTGCTGCCATTTCTTCGGGCATGGGGCCACGATTGGCCTTGTAGTCTGGGTAAAGTTCGTGGCGGAAAGTCTTTGTATGCGCGACATCGCGGGCGATCGCAAAATGCGTGGGTTTGTGCTTTGCCAAAATGCGGAGGACGGCGCCCCAGTAGCCGTGCATCATGGAAACGTCTTCGCCCTTGCTGTTGACGAGCGGGTTCTGGCTGTAAGCGTAGAACATGCGGAAC
>JBGVAT010000127.1:0-9143 GCA_045224895.1 Fibrobacter sp. | reverse complement strand
GGTAAGTCTTTCCGTAACGAAATTACTCCGGGTAACTTCATCTTCCGTACTCGCGAATTCGAACAGATGGAACTTGAATTCTTCTGCGAACCGGGTACCGAACTCGATTGGTACAACTTCTGGCGTAAGTACTGCTTCGAATGGCTCGTGAACGATCTCGGCGTGAAGCGTGAAAAGCTCCGCCTCCGCGAACATGCCAAGGAAGAACTTTCTCACTACTCCAATGGTACTACCGACGTCGAATACGAATTCCCGTTCGGTTGGGGCGAACTCTGGGGTATCGCTTCTCGTACGAACTACGACCTCACGCAGCACCAGAACGAATCCAAGGTCAAGCAGGAATACATCGACCCGGTCCAGAACAAGCGCTACATCCCGTACGTTGTCGAACCGTCTCTCGGTGTGGAACGTTTGCTCCTCGTGCTTCTCTGCAACGCTTACGAAGTCGAAAAGCTCGAAAACGACGAACGTACCGTTCTCCACTTCGATCCGAAGGTCGCTCCGGTCAAGGTTGCCGTTCTCCCGCTCGTGAAGAAGGGCAAGGTCAAGGAAAAGGCCGAAGAACTTTATCAGAAGCTCCTCAACCGCTGGAACGTCGAATACGACGAAACTCAGTCCATCGGTAAGCGCTACCGCCGTCAGGACGAACTCGGCACGCCGTTCTGCGTGACTGTTGACTTCGACACTGTTGGCGAGGGTGAATCCGATCCGGCAAAGCTCGGCTACGTGACGGTTCGCGAACGCGACTCCATGAAGCAGGAACTCGTCGCTATCGACAAGCTCGAAGCTTACCTCTTCGAAAAGCTCGGCTGCTAGTTTAGTGATTAGTGGTTAGTGATTGGTGGTTAGGAATAATCACTGCATACTAACCACTGTATACTAACCACTGAAAAGAATCCGTTTATTGCGGGTTCTTTTTTTTTATTTCCGCCAAATGATTCTGAACAAATTTAAAAGCCTGCTGGCCATTCTACTGGTTGCAACGACCTGCCTGTGGGCGGAACCCGTTAGTGTACCCGCTAAAAGTTCCGATGGCGAACGGAGCTATTGGACCGATATCGCTTTGTTCATAGGTACGTGGGCCGGTACCACTACGGGCGCCGTGAATAAGTATCTTGATGTGAGGATGGGGTTCCCGTTCATTATTGATTTCGAATTGCAGATCTCTCGAGGGGCGGTTGGCTTTTATTATGGTTGGGGCTTGATACATAGTTTCCCTTACCTCTACGACGAAGGTTTCTTTACCGAATATGACCGCAAGAATGAAGGGACTGACGATTCATGGGGGCTCACTTACGGCTATGCAGTATTCACTTCGCGTTACTTGGAACTGCAGCCCTTCATTGGCTTGGGGGTGAATTTTTTCAATAATGGTCGTGACGATATGCATTTCGGGACGTTTATCATGGGCGGAAACGTGGATATCCGCTTTGATTCGAACCGTATAAATGCGGGCGAAATCGCTTTTAATTTGGGACTTATGCTTCGTCTTAAGTATATTGCGGAATTTGGGTCATTCTCCGATAAATACCGTGATGTCAAACGCGAAAACTACTACATCAATCACATATTTGCAATAAGCGTCGGTATAGCGATTATGGAATAAATGCCAAAGGCCTCTTTCTTATTTTGTTTTCAGTGAGCTTTCTTTTGTTTGATATGTAAAAATGTATATTTCAAACAATGAAGAATGTATTATTCGCGATATTACTGTTTGTCTTTTGGGGATGTACTATGGATGTGGGGTACTATCCATCCGAGGAATATGGAAAACGCCCCGTTCAATACATTTTTGGTGGTGCGTGTAAGGAAAAATTTTTCCCTGATTGCGATAAATTAATGGATGGAACTGTTGTTTATAAGTTTGGGTCGTCCATTGTTTATGTGTGTATTGAGAGCTATTGGACCTATATGCGTCAAGTTTCACCAGAAAGCGAAGAAGTGAAAAATGCCGTTTGTTTTGAACGGTAGATTGATTCTCGAATTTAATGAGTATGGTGGCTTTGATGAAATTTTCGATATTTAAATTTTTAATTCTACTGGTAGCGTTATTGGGCTCTGTTCACGCCGAGGATAATTCGGAAAAATACCATCATCGCGAAGAAAAGATAATTGAGGAAATCGGAATCTCCAATAAAATTGGATTTGGTGTAAATGTTTTTGCTCCGCCTTGCGGTTTTGTTTTACTGGGGCTTAATGATGTGTATCGAAAGGATTTATTTGAAGTTAAAGGCGCTTTGCCCGTCAATGTTGAGTTGTATGTCCAGTTCCCGTATTTTCCTATTTTCGCGGAAATCCTCAATACTGGAGTAAAAGGTCTTTGGACCTATGCTTTCGGCTTTAATTGGGTGGCCTATGTAAATCACTATATTAAGGTGCGTGGCTATTTAAGTTTTGGCGGTGTTGTGTTTCCTTTGAAACTGAAGTATGAAACACGTGGATTGTCTGATTCCGATATAACGATTTATGATGGTGGCACCTTTACCGCAGCCGCCGATGTCGAATATAGGTTTGGTTCGACTAGCTTGTTTGGATCTGATAAACATAGGTGTTATTTTTCTCTTGTTGGGAAGGCTGGGCTTACCATTATCGGATTGGAATACGAGAAAATGGGTGGCTTTGGCGTGAGCCCGTTCGTTTCGCTCGGAATTGGATCCTTCTTTAGTTTTTACGATTAACGTTTTAGGAGTTGTAATGAAATTTTTTTTGCTATATTTTATTTAAAATGTTATAGCGTAAAAATATGAAAGTACAACATTTTGTTCCTATCATTTGTTCTGTGTTGATTGCTTGTCAGACTGATACAGGTATCAATCCTCCTAAATATTCAACGAACATATCTCCCTCCTATAAAAGTAATTATGCTAGTGATTTGCCTGAGTGCAATGAGAAAAGGGAAGGTGTGGTTTTTGTTGTCGGATCATATAAACTTTTTGTTTGCTCCGATAAAATGTGGATCTATCTCAGGGATACTTCTGAAGAGGAAGCTAATTTAACTCCAATGTATTCTCCTGTGATTGACGATGTAAAAATGCCTGAACCAGAGTTTGGCTCTTTTTTGGATACTCGTGATGGACAATATTATAAAACGGTGAAAATCGAGTCTCAGGTCTGGTTTGCAGAGAATTTACGATATGGTGTCGATGGTTATTCGGATATCTGTTATACAAACGATGTTACAATGGGGTGCCTTTATTTACGCGATGATGCGTTTGCCAATGGCCGTTCTAAAGGCCTATGCCCTCAAGGATTCCATATACCTTCGTATGAAGAATGGAAAGTCTTGTTCAATAGTGTCGGTGGCTCGAAAACAGCAAGTCTAATTCTTAGAAATCGTTCTTTTTCTTCCTCAGAAGCTCCTTCATTGGATGCTGTTGGATTTTCTGTTTATGGTTCAGGTTTCTTTGTAAAGAGTGAATCTCGCTACAGCAATGATTGGTTCGGCGGTCGAGACTATTCTGCGTTTTTCTGGACATCGTCCAGTGATGGTCTTGTTGTACAATTATTGAAAGATGATGCCGAGGCTCATACTGTGACTGAAGGCAGGGGATATGGCTATGCCGTCCGTTGCCTTAAGGACTAATTATGAAGATTGTTAAGAGTTTATTTGCGTTTACCGTTTTGATTGCTTTTTCTTCTTGCGGCATTACTCCGCATACTTTTGTTGGTGCCCCGGCAAATTCGAAATCGCTTTCTAAAGATGATTTGGTCCGCATAGTCGATGCCACGGAAATTCCCATTGTTCCTGAAAATAGCACCTATTTGGGAACTATGCAAACCGGACCTTCTGGGGATTGCTCAGGTGAAAGGACTGCAGAGTTGCTGGTTGGAAAGGCGCGTTCGCTAGGTGCCAATATGGTGTATATAAAAAATGTAAAGACCGTTAATTATGTTAATTCGAATGGTATGATGACAATGTCAAGAAGTTGTGATGTTGTATTGGTGGATTTCTTTTATGTCGAAGAATGGGGCGCAAAATGAAAAATTTGATTTTGATTGCGTTCCTTGTCCTTTTCGTATCTGCGCATGCAATAAGTGGCAATTCCTCATCAATGAGCGATTTTGAGCGTTCGTTGATGGAGGTTGATAAATCAGAAGCTAGTGTTGACTCATTAAAAGAAGATTCTTCGTCTGCCGATGATTTTGAACAATCCCTCGTTGGAGAAAATAGTTCTGAAATGGAACCTATTTATAGGGCTCGTGAAGATTTGCTTGACGCAATCAAGAATAAAGATTCAGCTACTGTTTCCTTGAAGGTTGCACAACTCGAAGGAATGCAGACATATTCGATAATACCTTTGCACGATTCTGAAAAATTATGTTTTTACAAAGATCTTAAAATGTATCGGGCGTTGCTAAAAATGCTAGTACATCATTATAAGAATGCGTATGTATTCGACAAAACTGCAAATGCTCAACGTGCTGAAAATGATGGCCTTATGGTTTATACAAAGGATTATCTTGAAAAACACAGAATATCGAATCATGATTATGAAGAGATTGAACCATATGTAAATAGGTCTGATTTGAACGAAGCTGAAAAATGCGAATTGAGGCTTTTAATGAATCTTGAATTCGCATATAAGCAGGAGTCTGACAATGTTTCTGTTAGAAATTATGCTAAAGCCTTTGTTGACAGCTTTCCGGACCATCCCGATGCTTCATGGGTGAAAAAGAGTATTCTTGACCCCTTGAGTAGAATGGATGCGAATGATTTGTATTTTGCGAAGCGTGCGGAAAAGAAAGATTCTATTATTGAAAATAAACTATATACAGGTGGTGCTGGCTTAAATCTTTATTACGGTCCAGGTTTGGGTTTGGGCTTTGAAAATTATTATCGAGAGGATCTTGTTGAACCGGAAAGCTTTTCGATTAATTTTGAACTTTATTTACAAATTCGCCGAGTTTCTGCTTCTGTTGAAATAATCAATTCGGGGCATAAAGGTATTATGAACGGGGGATTATCCCTAGGTTTTGTTGCTTATGATAGTCAATATTTGAAGGTACGCCCGTATTTAGGTGTTGCATACAGCATGTTTAAGGGTACCGTTAAGAATCCATTTTATTTTCCCAATGATGATGACTATGGTCTTACCGCTAATGAATCATGTGAATTTTCGAATATGGGATATGCGGTTACGCTTGGAACAAATGTCGACTTTAAGTTTGCTACGGCGTATTTGTTCTTTTCGAGTTCAAACCTGGTGTCTTTTTCGATTGTTGGTAAGTTCAGACTATCCTATCTTGATTTGAGTGCTGGCGAACCCCTTGTGCGGGGGACCGGTCTAGATGCATTTTTTGCCATTGGTTTAGGCGTTTATTTTTGGTAAATCATTATGAAAAAAATTATAGTTGCAATTTCCCTGTTGCTTGCTTTTGGTGGAGCTTTTGCAAAACCATCTAAAAAGGAACTCTTTTCTCGAGCTCGAGATGCGTTAAAGACCTCGCTTGAACAACAGGATTATGAAAGGTCTAAGCAGGCTATTGAATACCTTAAAGAAAATCGTGATGAGGGGGCTCCCTTATTAGATTTTGAAGAATATCTTGCACTTATGGAAATAGGCGAATATGATGAAGGTATTGAAATTTATGCCAATGTACGCCGCATTGTACTTGATTCCACTTATCATCCAGAGCAAAAGAATCGCATCAATCCTGATGACGATCCTCTTCATCTATATCTTTATCGAGCGTTCACTCCGTTCAACAAGACAGTTGTCGATTCTATGGTGAATGTTGTTCAAAATTCAAATGCCAAAGATGAGAATAAGGAACTTTTTACAACACTTGTTTATGCAGAACTTGTTATTGGTTTGCATTCTTATAGGTTTAGTGATGGTGGCGGTTTTTTGTATAGAGTTATCGTCGATACTACAGCTGCAGAAGATTTCTTGAATCATGCAAAGAGTTATATCGAAAAATATTCAAACACTGATCATGCTCAGTATTTGAATGAGCAGGTTGTTCCGTTTGTTCAAAGGTATATGGATAAACAGAGAGAATTCCACAGAGATCCTATCGCTCATAAATATTATACTGGCGGATTTGGAATATATGCTGGTTCTTGGTTGGGCTTCTTGTGTGGTGAAATTTCAGATGTTGCGAAAACTAAAATGGGCGTTCCATTCCAGACTGAAATTGAATTCCGAGTCAAACGGGTTTCGCTTTCGGCGTTTATAGAATTTGGCATGATTGTTAATAAAAAAACTGATGAAAATGATCGTTATAATCATAATTCCGACGATGATGAGGATACGAGTGATGAAAGTTTTGGGTTAACCTTAGGCTTTACGGCTTATGATTCCCATTATTTGCGAGTCGAGCCTTTTATTGGGGTGGGTGTGACTAATATGCTTTCATTTGAGAATTCGCGGTGGGATGGGTATTCTATTGGACCTCAATGGATCTTGGGAACAAATGTTGACTTCCGCCTTAACGCAGCCAAACCATCGCATATCGGCGATCTGTCTCCGGCATTGATTTTACGACTTAAGTATAAGGTGATGTTCGGTAGTGCGGAAAGTGATGTAACCAATGGTGGTAAAAACGCTCCTTCTTATGGGACGATTCATCATGAATTTGGGCTATCGTTGGGATTTAATTTGTGGTAAAGTGATTAAATTATGTATTACATGGTTTTGAAGTTTTTTACGATTGCTGCTATCGCATATGGATTTGTTGCTTGTAGTGACGAAAATTCGTCTGCTGTGTGGAATTCTGCAGAATTATCCTCAAGCGATAATGCCTCGCAGTCCTCGTCTAGCGTTGTCATCCTGGAATCTTCATCCAGCACTGTCATACCGGACCCCTTGTCACCCCGGACTAGTTCCGGGGCGGAATCACCTTCTAGTAGTAGCGTGGAAACTGTCGCAGACACGGTCTGGCATCAGGCAAATCTCACGTGGTACACATCCTGGCCAGAACCGGATAGCGAAGAATGCATTGAGTACAATGGCTGCACCTGGGCCGGCTATTTTGCTGGCATTGAAGGTCAAATGACCGAAGAATGGGTGAGCCAGCACAACATCATTGCCGTTCACGAAAAGGACTGGAATCAGTATAAGCTTAAGACCTTTAGACTCCGTATGAACGGCTCCACGATTGACGCCGTGGTTTATGATATGTGCTCCGACAGCGATTGCGATGGCTGCTGCACCGAAAATGCCGGTGAAATCGGATTTCTCATCGACATCGAAAAGTACACCCGCGAACGCTTTGACGGTAATGGCGACGGCATTGTCGAATGGACCTGTTTGGATTGCGAGTAATATTTTCTAAATGAAAAAAGCCGAATGAGTTTGTCTCATTCGGCTGAATTTTTTTGTTGGTTATTATTCCCACTCGATGGTTCCGGGCGGCTTGTGCGTCACGTCGTACCACAACGAGCCAGCGCCTTCGGCTTCGAACTTGCGCCAGAGACCGGCGAGCATGCCCTGGTCGATTTCAGCGAAGTTTGCCGTCATAGCTTCGGTGGAGTTCACCGGGCGCATCACGATGCAAGGCTTGTTTGCCGTGCGGAGCGGAACGAGTACGACCGGCATCTGCCAAATCTTTTCGTACAAGTCGTTAGCCTGCAAGAATTCGGTGCAAATGTTATCGAACTTGCGGAGCGTATCGAAGTTTTCGCGGGTGGCATACTGTTCGACAAGCTTCGGATCTTCATCAGCGACGCTGCCAATCTGGTAAATCACGCGGTTGATGGCCTTGAAGCGGTTGGCAAGTTCGGTAGAGAACTTTTCGCAGTCCTTCCAGCTTAAGCCCGGAGTCGTGATGAGGAACGGCTGTGCGTAAGTACGGCCATCGCCCTGTACGCCCACGCTCTTGATGGGGAGCATACGACCTGCAATGTTGTTTGCCTTGAGATAGTCGGCGAGGGACTGACCAGCGGTGTCCTTCACGTCTTCGAACTTCACCATGTCGCTTGTGAGCTTGCCTTCGCTGCAGAGCAAACGAACGCCGAGACCCGGACCCGGGAACGGGTGGCGCCACACGAGGTTGTGCGGAATGCCGAGTTCTTCGCCGAGCGCACGGACTTCGTCCTTGTACAAATCAGCGAGCGGTTCGAGCACAAGGCCCTTTTCCATGAGGTCCAAAACTTCTTGAACGCGGTTGTGGTGCGTCTTGATCTTGTCGGCGTTCTTGGTACCGCCACTTTCGATGGTGTCGGGGTAAATGGTGCCCTGTGCCATCATCCATTCGTTCGGATCGAGGTTGAGCTTGGCCATTTCCTCGTCCTTGACAGTCAAGAATTCCTTACCGATGATGCCGCGCTTGGTTTCCGGAGCGGTTACGCCCTTGAGCTTTGCAAGGAAGTGTTCGCTGGCGTCGCGAATCTTGAGGTTATTCATACCTTCCTTCGTGAGGAAGTCCATGATCTTCTGGGATTCGCCGAGGCGCATCATACCGTTATCCACGTGCAGACCGAGAACCTTTTCCGGTCCGAGCACGCGGTTCAAAAGCACGAATGCCACAGTGGAGTCCACACCGCCGGACACGAGCAAGAACACCTTGCGGTCCTTGACCTGGTCCTTGATGCGCTGCGTGATGAGCGGTAAGTAGCTCTTCATGTTCCAAGTCTTCTTGGCGCCCGTAAAGTCGACAAAGTTTTCGAGCAACTTCATGCCGAACTTGCTGTGCGTGACTTCGGGGTGGAACTGGATGCCGAAAATCTGGCGTTCGGGCTTGTCACTATCAAATGCAACAGCGGCGATTTCGCAGTCCTTGGTGCTGGCCACAATCTTGTAGCCTTCAGGGAGCTTAGTGACCTGGTCACCGTGGCTCATCCACATCGGGGATGCCTTCGGGAGACCCTTCAAAAGCGGGCACTTTTCGTCGCCCACGATAAGGTCTGCAATGCCGTATTCCTTCACCTTGCCCGGTTCCACGTGACCGCCCAACTGCTGGGCGATAAGCTGGTGACCGTAGCAGATGCCGAGCTTTGGCACCGGGAGGTTCAAAATTTCAGGATTATATTCCGGGGCGTCAGCCGCATAAACGCTAGACGGACCGCCACTGTAAATGATGCCCTTCACGCCTTCGAGTTCAGAAACCGGGGCGGCAGGGGAGTGGATTTCGGTAAACACGCCAAGACGGCGTACACGGTTGGCAATCAAGTGAGCGTACTGCCCACCAAAGTCCAAAAC
>JBGVAT010000126.1:0-62712 GCA_045224895.1 Fibrobacter sp. | reverse complement strand
TGTGCTCCCGTCACTATCGGCAAGAATGTCTTTATTGGTCCAAATGTCTCCATATACACGCCTCTGCATCCGCTCCGCTGGCAGGAACGCAACATGTTCGAGAAGTCCGACGGAACACTTGCGAATAATGAATATGCAAAGCCGATCACTATCGGGGACAACTGCTGGATTGCAGGGAATGTCACCATCTGTGCTGGCGTAACGATTGGCGAAGGATGTGTAATCGGGGCGGGTAGTGTCGTGACTCGCGATATTCCGCCGAATGTTGTGGCTGTTGGCAATCCGTGTCGTGTTTTAAAGCCAATTGATAACGAAATCAAGGATTAGTTGCCATACCCAAAATTGAACTGTAGCGGTTACAGTGCGCTGTCGAGCGCCATCATGAGCGTGAAGCCGACGGCGAAGAGGATTGTGCCTGCATCAAAGTGGTCGCCTTCGCTCACTTCGGGGAGCATTTCTTCGACAACGACGTAAATCATTGCGCCTGCCGCAAACGAAAGCAGGTAAGGCATGAACGGCGAAAGAATTTCGGCGGCGATTAAGGTGATCAATGCACCGATGGGTTCAACGGCTCCGGAGAGCGCCCCGAGCGCGAATGCTTTTTTGCGCGTTGCGCCTTCTGCTTTTAGCGGGAGTGAAACGACGGCGCCTTCAGGGAAGTTCTGGATCGCGATACCGATGGAAAGTGCAAATGCTGCCGAAAGTGTAATGGCGACATTGCCGGAAAGCCAACCTGCGAAAACAATGCCGACGGCCATGCCTTCGGGCAAGTTGTGAAGTGTCACGGCAAGCGTGAGCATCGTGGTGCGTTTGAGTTTTGCCCTCGGACCTTCGGGCGTTTGGCTGCCCAAGTGCAAATGTGGTGTGATTTTATCCAAAATGTACAAGAATAAAATACCAGCCCAGAACCCCACTGCGGCGGGTGCGAATGCCAATTTTCCCAAATGTTCGCTGGCGCTTATTGCCGGGAGGAGCAGGCTCCATACGGATGCCGCTACCATGACTCCTGCTGCAAAAGCCAAAAGCCCTCGTTTGAGGTTTTCCTTCATCTGTCCACGGATAAAGAATACGCAAGCGGCACCGAGAACCGTTCCTAAAAATGGGATGGTAAGACCTTGAATAATGGGTAAAATGGGTTGACTCATGTGAAAAATATAGCCGCAAAGAGAAATCTTTGCGGCTTTATAGGAGAAAAATAGAGGTTATTCTTCAGAAGATGTTGGCTTTACGGTCACAGTAATGGATCTTCCGGAGAGAATGCCCGATGCATCAGTGAAGTTGAACTTGTAGGAGGTTGCTTCGGAGACTGTCAATACCGAGCTATCGAATTTAACGGTCTTTGCCCTAGAGCTAAATGTGCCGCCGTTATCGATAGCCGTGGTTACTGCGGTCTTGCCGGAACCCACTGTGTAGCTTACCAACTTGAGCTTTGCGCTTGGGAAGTTGGCGATTGCATCATCGACCGTGAAGGTGATTTCTTCGCCTACGGTAACGGATTCAGCACCTGTGCTTACGTCAAGACGGACCGGAACATAAACATTGGTCGAAAGTTCAACATCGTTTGCGTCCTTCAACAGATAAAGAATCTTGGCGATGCGTTTGCCTTCGATGCCTTCGGTTGACTGGTATGGAACCTTGTTGCCATGCGGTTCTATCATGGCTTCTACACTAAAGGCGAATTCACCGGGGTTGTTGAAGATGTTGCCCAGATGAATAAGGCCGTATCTTGCGCCGTCTTCTGTTTCAAGGACGATTCCCTGCAAGTTTTTCATGTTGGCATCGGTGATGTCGACGCCGTTCACCTGAACAAGATAGTTGCCCCAGTTGGACGAGGTGGAAACGGTTGGGGTCGTCGATGTGTTGCGTTTGTAGGTGACGCCTTGGGTCTTGCTTACAGAACCGTCCGGGTTGATGACCTTGTATTCCGTGGGCTTTTCGGTGTTCCAGGTGCCTGCCTTGACTAATGCAATCAAGGCGTTTCCGTCTGTTTCCGTGGCTTTGTCGGCAATTTTCTTTTGTACTTCGGTGTAAAGGGCCTTGCTGATGGCGACATTCACAGCTTTCACGCCTTTCAGCTTGGAATTTGCTTCTCCGACTTCTGCGTCGACTTGACCGTAGAAGGTGTACTTGCTCTTTGTGGCACTGGTGAATGCATCGTAATCTTCTTCGACCCAGGCGGCAACGCTTGTTGCGGTGTAGTTGCCTGTGGTGGCGGTTTCATTTGCTTCGATGTCGTTGATTTCACCGTTGAAGAACTGAGCGTAGGTCAAGTCAACTGTACCGTAGACGAGGCCGGACAAATCTTCGACGGCAGCTCCATCTTGCTTGAGCGTTATCTTGACCTTGTATGTAGCGGCAATGCCGTTTGCGTCTTCGAATGTGAAGGTGTAATCGCCGGCTTTGAGTCCGTCTGTCGGGAACTTGATGCTGGTTGCGCGAGTGCTGAAGGCGCTGCCGTTAGCGATATTCGTTGTTACGGCGTTTCTGCCCGAACCGATGGAATAGCTAATCAACTTCAGACCGACGGAGCGGTAATTGCTGATGGCGGCATCGACTGTGAAGGTGATGCTGCTATTGTCTTCGGTGACGGCTCCCGTGACGGGAAGCTGTATTGGAACGTACAGGCTTGTAGACAATGTGACGTCCGGTGCGTCCTTGAGCAGATAGCGGATTGTAGAAATGCGCTTGCCTGCGATATCTGTGGTTGCCTTGTACGGCTGGGCGCCATGTCCGCCGATGAATTCAGAGACGCTAAATGCAAATTCGCGAACGTCGAGCCAGATGTTTCCAAGGGGAATCAATCCGTAACTTGCACCGTCTTCGGTTTCCAAAACAATGCCTTGCAGGTTGTTTGTGTTGGCCTCCGTGATGTCAACGCCAGGAATGACGACCATATAGTTGCCCCAGTTGGAGCTGGAGGTGAGTGTTGGCGTCGCGGTGCGTGTGACAGTCTTTCCGTAGGTTTTACTCAATACACCGTCGGAGTTGATGACTTTGTATTCGGCTGGTGCAGCGTCCAAAACAGTCATTGCAGAAACGAGTTTGTAGAGATCGCTCTTGCTGTTTTTAGAACCCTTCTTTTTAACTTCATCATAAAGGGCCTTGCTGATGGCTACGTTTACAGCCTTGACGCCCTTCAGTTCAGTTGTGCTTTCTCCAACGTCTGCGTCAAGCTGACCGAAGCTCTTGTACTTGCTTGTTGTGGCGCTGGTAAAAGCGTCGTAACCGTCAAAGGATTCAGGGATACTTACCTTGTCGTAAATTCCGGTTGTAGCATTCAGTTCGGGTTCTACGTTGTTCACTTCTCCGTAGTAGAACTGAGCGTAGCTCAGATTTGCTGTGCCGTAGACCAAATCGACCTTTGGAATTTCAGGAATGACTTCCACTCTGATGGTATCACGGATGGTGTCCTTTATGACGATGGTTGTCTTCACTGTGTCTTTTTTTGTAATCACATCGGTCACCTTCACGGTGTCCTTTTTTGTGATGACATTGGTCACCTTTACAGTGTCCCTTTTAGTGATGACATCGGTCACTTTGAAGGTATCTTTTTTGGTGACGACTTTGGTTACCACGATGGTATCGTAATCTTTGACAACTTCTCTGACGAGAAGTGTGTCGGCGATAGATATTTCCTGCCCTTCGGAATCGTAGTATTTGGTGATATCGTCACCGCATGCGGTCAGGCCGAATGCTAGCGCGCAGGCAAAGCCTGTCGTTCTTATGGCATTAGTCTTTTTCATTTTTACCTCTTTAAACTGCCAGTCGTGGTTAGACACGACTAACTTATTGTTAGTGGAGGCTAATTTAGAAATATTATTTCTTTTTGAAAGTCTAAAAGCGACGAAAATTAATCAATGATGTTCTTGGCTTTTAAGTTATAGGTAAATCTTATAATAGGGTCTAGTTCTTTTGTATAAAGTACACTTTTGTCATCGCGTAGCAAAAGCATCTGGAATTTTTCACGATTCTTTTTCCAAAAATCTATGGCGTTGTTTTCGCCCATGACGAAGATGGCTGTACTCAAAGCGTCTGCGTAAAGGCCGCTTGAGGCGATAATCATGACTGCAGACAATCCGTTTTCTACGGGCCTTCCGCTTTTTCCGTCGAAAATGTGAATATAGCGTTTCCCGTTCTGTTCAAAGAATCTTTCGTAGCCACCGCTTGTGACGACTGCCTTGTCGCAGACTTCTACGCCGCCAATGGGTGGGCCTCCCCATGGGTTGGTGATTCCGACCTTCCATTTTTTTCCATCTTTTTTGCAACCAAGAGTTTGAACGTTCCCGCCCAAATCTAAAACAGCCGACGTGATTCCTTTGGATTTTAACAGCTCAAGAATCTTATCGCCGGCGTATCCTTTTCCGACTGCGCCCAGATCCATCATCATTCCGGGATTCATAACAATTCCCGATGACGAAATATCGACTTGGTTGAAATCTGTCAAAGGCAAAATTGCCTGAATTTCGCTGTCTGCTGGAACCCTATATTTTTCGGTGGTAAAGCCCCATGTGTGTACGATGGGGTATAGCACGGGATTCAAGGCTCCATCCGTTTCTTTAGCCATTTTTAAGGCGAAATTTGCGAGTTCTTTTACCTTGTTGTCAACTTGTATGGGGTATTTTTCGGCGTGATTCAGCTTATAAATATGACTAGAATTTTTGGTGGTGGAAAGCAGGGATTCCAGCTCGAATACCAGTTTTTCGGCGGAATCGTTTGCTGCGCTTGCGTTTGGACCATAGCTCTTGATGGCCATGAAGGTGCTCATCGCTTCAAAGGATTTTGTGCTTTCTGAAGGAGGAATGGCGGGTTTTGGGGATTCTTTGCTGGAACATGAAATGAAAAACAGGGCAATCAATGCGGAAGGTAAATATTTTTCTGCGAATAAGAATTTCATAACTTAGCCTAGACTAAACAAACCCTAATTTAGAATTTATATTTGGAGTCCATGAGCGCAAAAAGTATTTTTACAAAAATTTTTCAAGAGACTAAGCCTTTGGATTATCCCATTTTTGTCTTGATTCTCTTTTGCGCTATCTATGTCATGCATGATTCCTGGCGAGCTTCGGGTGACAAGATTACGGTACACGCCGGAGATAATGTTTATGAATTCAGTTTGAGGGAAGATGGCATCCATCGTGTCAAAGGACTTCTTGGCGAAACGATAATTGAAATCAAGGGGGGGCGGGCGCATATTGTAGGCTCCCCGTGCAAAAACAAGACCTGTATTCGGCAGGGATTTGGTAAAACGCTTGTCTGCCTCCCCAATAAGGTGATGGTCCATGTAGAGGATTCGGAGGGCTATGATGCCGTCTCTCAGTAAAAATTCAAAGTGGCTGTGCGAAAAGGAATATATCGCTTATCTTGGCGCATTGACGTTGCTTTTTTCGTATGCCGAGATGTTTCTTCCGCGGACGCTTCCTTTTTTTAGGCTTGGGCTGGGCAACGTCGTGATGCTGTTGTCTTTTTCTCTGCCGTTTTCGTCTTATATGTTGCTTTCTGTGATAAAGGCGTTTGCGGCATCCCTTATGGCGGGGACGCTTTTTACGCCGTTCTTTTTGCTTTCGCTTGGGCAATCTGTGAGTTCCGCTATAGTTATGTATGCTCTTTATCATCTGTTCAATAAAGATGGAACTGAAAAATCGGAGCTGGTTTCTATTTATGGTATTTCGATGGCGGGGGCTTCGGTAAGTTCTGTTGTACAGATCGCCTTGGCGAGCCTTTATTTGGGCGAGGGAACATTTGCGTTGCTTGGGCCTATGATTCTCTTTTCGCTTTTTGCGGGAATCCTTACGGCTTTTATGGCGCTCCACTTGCATATCCCTTCAGAAGCACCGTCGTTGAAAGAAAATTCATTGGACGCGCGTCTCCAGAAAAAATCCACCGTTGTTGCTGTTGCTACAGCGGTTGTTGTTGCGTCTGTGTTCGTCTTGATGCAGGATGACTTGAGGATTCTTGGAATTTGCGTTGTCGCCTCTTTAATCGCGCAAAAAATTTCAGGTCGTAAGATTTTGTTTTTGCCGCACTTTTTGATGTGGCTTTTTGTCATCTTTGCAAATATCCTTGTGCCTGCCGGTAAGGTGCTTTGTACCGTATTTTCGTTTAGCGTGACGGAAGGTGCTTTACTTGTTGGGGTGTCGCAGGCGATGAAACTTTCTGCAGTATCGTCGCTTTCGCAATGTGTTGCGAGCCTTCGCCCTGAAGGAAATTCGCTGGTTGCCCTTACGCTGAAATTTTTCCGAGGACTTTCTGATGCTATGCGGAAGGCTGATGGAAATGTATTGCAAAAAGTGAAATTCGCATTATCGGCAAAATACTTTGAGTGATTGATTGCGCTGGAGTTTTGAAGGTCTAATTGGAGTAGCGTAAACGGCTGCGTTTTTGTATCGTAGACGTATGAATAAGATAAAGTCCTTTGTTGTCGCGGCCTCTGCCGTATTGCTCTTTACAACTTCTGCAAATGCTTGCCTTGCCGCCTGCAAGGAGAAGAAGCGAGATGAAGCTTACAGCAAGCCTCTTACGGCTTCTACGCTGCAGTCCATCATTGATTATTCTTTGCCTTTGAAAGCGGTGGACCCGGAACTTGGCGAACCTTATCAGGTTTATCCGATTGACGTAAAACCGTATGATAAAGATTTCCATGCGACGCTGATTGAATATCCTTATGGGAGTTCTCCGCGTGCAGCGACGCATGAACCTAATCCGCGAGGAATTATCTTGTACGTGCATGGATACAATGATTACTTCTTCCAGGAAGAGCTTGCGGAAAAGTCGGATTCTGCAGGATTCGCTTTCTTTGCCATTGACTTGCATTACAATGGTCGTTCGTATAGCGAAGGCGAACCACGTTCGGATATGCGAAGCGTCAAGGAATACTATGCGGAATTGGATGCGGCTGTAGCGCTCAGCAAGAAGATCGCGGCGAAAGGCTCGAATGCAAAATTGCCGTTTGTGATTCTCGGCCATTCGCAGGGTGGGCTGATTACGCCGAATTACCTGAATGAACGTAATAGCGAAGATTTTGCGGCTCTCGTTTTGAACAGCCCGTTCTTGGATTATAAAAATAGCTGGTTTGTCCGCAATGTGGCTTTCCCCGTGTTCTCGGATATTGCTCTCCTTTTCCCGGATATGGCTGCCCCTGCACAGGAAGCCCCTAAGTACAACATTTCTCTCTTGAAAAGCGAAAAGGGCGAATGGGAATTCAATCGTGAATTGAAGAGCGATGAATGGCCGCAGCAGTACTTTGGTTACCTCCGAGCTACGGAACGCGGCATCAAGTGGATCCACGCCGGGATGAATATCAAGGCTCCGGTTCTTATGATGCGTAGCGGTTGCACCGTCAATACCGTCAAATGGGACGATGACTACATGCGTTGCGACTGTATGCTCGATGTGAAACTCCTCGAAAAGTGGGCTCCGAAATTGGGTAGTGATGTCACGACTGTGACGATTACGGATGGCATGCACGATTTGTTCCTCTCGCGCAAGGATGTTCGCGATAACGCTTACCGCACGATGTTTGAATTTTTGGATGGTGCCGTTTTGCGCAAGCAGATTGTCGTTGCACAGAATTTTTAATAACTAGATTTTGTTTTAATCGGTTAGCGCACTTTCCTTGTCATGAGGGGAGTGCGTTTTTTAGGAGAAAATGATGAGTAAGAACATTTGGGATATCTTTGCGCCGGTTTATGAATTCGCAATGCGTTCGCAGAAGGACATTTATGATTTTATGTATGGGCGAATTGGTGAGATCGCGCGGGGAAAGGATGTGCTTGAACTGGCTACTGGTCCGGGAATGATTGCGCGGCATATTGCGCCGCACGCAAATCATGTGGTGGCGACCGATTTTGCTCCGAAAATGATTGAGACGGCTCGCAAGGCGAAAAATCCGGAAAATCTGCGCTTTGAAGTGGCTGACGCAATGTCGCTACGCTTTATGGATAAATCTTTTGATGTGGTGGTGATTGCGAATGCGCTCCACATTATTCCGGAACCGTCAAAAGCGCTTGCGGAAATCCGTCGTGTCTTGAAAGATGATGGTGTGCTGATTGCGCCGAACTTTATATTCCGTGCTGATGGCAAAAGAAACTTGTGGCAAAAGCTTCTGAGTCTTGTCGGTGTCCGCTTTGCGCACGAATGGACGGATGACGAATACAAGTCTTTTTTGAAAGCGAATGGCTGGACGATAATGAATGATTGCGTTATCAAGGGACGAATTGACTTGGCCTACGTGGAATGCGGGAAATAAAGACTATTTCTTTTTGATGTCAGAAAGAACCATCGTTGCGGGGCGGGTGTGGCCTTTCAGCATGTCATTGTAGCCTTTTTCGAGTTCCGTGTCGAGACGCTCTTTTGACCATTTAGCGGCATTTTCGGGAACCTTTTGCAAACTCTTGATGAATTCTGGTGCGAAATCAACGCCATTTGACCATGTAATTGAATGCGCTTGTAGTCTGAAATCTTTAAATGTGTTGATGTCCGCTAGTTGCTGCACGATTGCGCGATGATCGGACTTGACGACTTTTTCAAAATCAGCGATGAAACGACATCCGTCATTGAATGCGACGGATATCTTGTAATCACCAATGTATTTTGCTTCGGTCACGTGCAGCATGAACTAAACCAATGGGGCTATTTTACGAAGCTCATGCAGGTGCGTCGGTTTTCTCAAGTTCTTTCTTCAGCTTGAGCACTTCCCTTTCGGAAAGCTTGGTAATTCTAGAAATTTTTCTACAGAATCACCTTCAGCGAGCATGGCTTGGGCGTCATCTATCTTTGCCTGAAGATAAGACCCTTGTTTTTCGTAAAGCATGTCCGTCATTCCGTCAACCTCATTTAGAAGGGTTTCGTCGATTTTCTTTAGATTACAGTTTTCGGATTTCTTCTTCGGAAAGGTGCGTTATTCTAGAGATTTTTTCCACAGAATCGCCTTCAGCAAGCATGTTGCGAGCCATTTCTCGTTCGCGGTCTTGAACGCTCGAAGCCACCTTCGCGTTGATTTCGTCCGCGAATTCTTCGAAAATGCCATCTACCATGGCGTTATGATCATATTCCTTGTGGTACACTTTCTGGTACGCCTCGAATTCTTCTTTTGTCAAATTAGACATTTTGGAACTCTCCGTCAACTGCTCAAATTTGTGCTCGGAAAGCTCGGCTGGGAGTTCCTTGAGCCTGTTTAAGTAACGGAAAATGAATAGCCACTTATTCATGCTGGACGAGTCAGATGCAATGAACATGGGAACTTTTGAAAGTTCTACTGTCGTAAAATTGTATGTGTCCACAAACAGCTCTCCCGAATCTAAGTCAAGGACTGCCGCGCGATGAACGATACGCTCATCGTTGAATACAGAATGACGGGTAAAGGCAACAACGAAAGTTGGTTTCACATCAAAATTCCAGCCGATTCCTGGTTCAGCTTGGTTTGCCACCATTTCGCTAGCATAAAAGGCTAGCCGCTTGCGGAAGTTCTTCAGCTGACGGATTTGAACTTCAATCTCAATCAGTTCACCAGCATCATCTTCACAGTGGAGGTCAAAAATTGCCGTGCGGGATTCCTTGCTCCCGCTCAAGTTGTGTGCCACATTGCGCGTTTTGATATTTACGATAGGTCGTTTGAGTTGCGGTCCTAGCAAGTCATTTAATAGATTGATTAGGTTCTGGCGGCTGATGGGTTTGTCTGGGTCAAAGGCTTTCTTGAATGCCAAATCCACCAGCAAATTTGCATATGGACTTTTTTCACCCGGTTTTACGAAGCAATCCTTCAATGGTTTGCGCTTAGTCATATTACCTCCATTCGCCTACATGCATAAAAAGACGAAAAATCTAAAACTACTCACTTGAGCACCAAAAATATAAATCACCGAAAGGCAAATGTCAAGTGAAATTGAAATTTTTTTTCAAAAACTGTAGTTTTTTGAGGGGGTAAAAGTCTACTAATGAACGGATGTCGGTGACAGACGACCCGTTTTCATTGTGGTCTTTTATAGTACAGCGAACATTGCTATATTTGCGAAGACATAATGAATTAGAGTAGAATCTTGTTCCTGTATTGAAAAGTCTGGTAAACTTGAAGTTAGCAGGGAACAGGACGTTACTCGCACCCCTATGGGTGCGGGTCGTCTGTTGCTTATCGCTAACGGGTTACCAGAGCCTTCAATACGTAAGCCTGCGACTTCGCACCTTTTTTATTTTCCCGAAAAAGTGCGGTTCTTGCAAGGCTTGGTTCAACTTCTCTAAGAGTCTGTTTTGTGCAGAAAGGAGAATTGCTTTATGAGATGCGGCATTAAGGGACTGTTGCTAAAAATCTTAATTGTTGTCCTTTTGGGAACTGTTTGGGGCTTTTGTGATGACAAGTATGATGGTGGTAGTTTTATTCTTTCGCCGTCAAAAGCTGTTTTCCATAAAAGAAATGGAGATTTGTCTTATACCATACCTTCGGAAGATGATGCAAAAACTTTGACACGTGTGATCCAAATTTTAAACGTGGCTGAAAAGACTCAGCAAACTAAATGGTTGACTATACAACGTAAAATCGCATTGTGCAATGATAAATCTTGTGGTGATACATTGACAATTGATATAAGGGAGAACGATTCCTTGCTAGTGAAGGCTAGTTTAGAAGGAAAAGTGTATGGTTTGGTAAAGTATGGCAATGTTCAAAGAATGGAGGTCTTGACTGATCAGTCGTACTTCACGTTTAAAGATGTCTCTGTTCTTCTTGCGTCAACGTTTTCGATATGGGGACTTGTTCTTGTTGGTATAATTGGTTTTGTAAAAAGCCGCGGAAAGGAAACTTTTATGTGGTCTGCGTTTTTTGGTGGACCTATCATTAGTTATTTAACGCATATTGCAGAGATTAGAAAAACTGGAAAGTCATATTTTTGGGTTGTGCTTGGTGTATGTTTTTTACCTCGTCTGCTTGCGAGGAAACTTTGTGATAGAATTGATGGTTACGCATTGGAAAAACTTAATGCTGGTGTAAATAATGTTGGTTTCTCTTTTTATACTTGTAGCCTTTCGGGGGCGTTGATTTTTATAGGAATTCATCTATTTGTGGCATTTGTTGCTACACGTCGATATGAAATGATTTGTCTTAATTTTGATAAGGCTGAATATAGGCGAAATGAGGTAAAGGGCGTGATTGCTGGTATTGGTTTTGCGATAATACTTAACTTTATTGATTTGTTCTGGGTTTAAAAGTGAACTAAACTAAAAACCTGTCTTTGACAGAAAAGGAAAATTTATGAAAAAAGTTGTTGCTTTAATTTGTTTCTTGGCTGTCTTTATATTCGCTCGAAATCCCTTCTGTGATTCATCTGAAATAGATGATAATCGAGATAATCGATGCTACCGAACTGTCAGAATAGGAAATCAAACATGGATGGCGGAAAACTTGACGTATCGAGAAAATCTAGTGGGTGGAGCTTGGCTGCTTGAAAATGTTCCTGGATATTGGAAAATTGCTGTATTTTACACATGGAAGGCTGCAATGAACGCGTGTCCTGACGGGTGGCATTTGCCAAGTGTCAATGAATGGGAAACGCTTTTTAAATATGCTGGTGGAAAAAATAACTATGGTGTCGCTATAAAAAAATTGAAATCAAAAGGTGGGTGGGGATCGCCGAAGGATGGTGGTAATGGAACTGATAATTATGGTTTTAGTGCATTCCCTGTAGGAATGATTTATAAAGATGGAACATATATGAATAATGGAGGTTCTACGCATTTTTGGACGTCTACTTCTGGTAAGGTTGCTGCATTCCCAATGGCTAGTGATTATGGTGGCTTTAATTATTTTAGTAGTGATAATGGGTATTCTGTCCGTTGCGTAAAGGATTATTAAGAATGAAAATATTGCTGTTTCTTATGCTGTTTTTGGGGTATGAGCTAGCTTTTTCTGTAGAAATGGAGTGTGGAAAAACTCAATTTCATATGGATAATGATTTAGTATATGATTGCTTTGCGGATTTGCAAAATAATACAATAGGATTCTTTTCTAGAAATAATCTGGGGTTTGGAGTTGTTTACGGGAATAACCATCATGGTGTCCTTTGTTATCATAAGGCATATAGTAGGTATTGCACTACATATTATGAGTGTATAATAACAAATGGAAATGGAAACTATTGGTATGATTGTAAAACAAAAAAGAAAGCGAATGAAATAAAAAATCGCTTAAAGAAGGCAAAATGAGAATAGTGTGGTCTTTATTTGTATTGATTGTCTTTTTGCTGATGGTTCCTTCTGCTTACGCGTATAATTTCAAATGTCAGTCGCGTAATGGTTGGGCGTCTGGAAATGGTCGATATAGCTATCAGGGCGAATGGATTAACTATTTTAAAGTCTATGCCAAAGCGGGAGAATATGTGCTATTTTATTACCCTAAAGGTGGAAAAGGGTATTGGTTCCCTAGAAATAAATGCTATGAAATTTAATTCTTAAAAAACAGAAAATTGCCCCAGATTTCTCCGGGGCAATTTAGTAGGTGGTTATTGAATGAGTTCTAATTCACTTCTTGGAGCTTGAGCATTTTGCCGAAGAGGCCGCCCTTTGCTTTGAGTTCTGCGGGGGAGCCGGTTTCGACGACTTGACCGTTTTGCAGGACCACGACCTTGTCTGCATTGGCGATGGTGCGCATGCGGTGGGCGATGATGATGACGGTCTTGTTTTGCACGAGTTCCGAAATGCTTTGCTGAATCTTGGATTCGTTTTCGACGTCAAGACTTGCGGTAGCTTCGTCAAGGAGTACGATGGGAGCGTCCTTGAGGATGGCGCGGGCGATGGAAATGCGCTGGCGTTCGCCGCCGGAGAGCGTGTCGCCGTTTTCACCGATGACGGTGTCGTAACCTTGCGGGAGTTTTTGCACAAAGTCATCGCAGTTTGCAAGTTTTGCAGCTCGCAGGATTTCTTCGTCGGTGGCGTCGCGTTTACCGATGCGGATGTTGTCACGGATGGAGGTGTTGAACAGCACGACATCCTGGAAGACGATGGAGAAATTCTTGAGGAGCGTTTCGGGGTCAATTCTCGAGATGTCCTGGCCGCCGAGCGTGATGGTGCCGCCTTGGATGTCCCAGAAGCGGGCGGCGAGCTTTGCTGCTGTTGTCTTTCCGCTACCGGACGGTCCCACGAGTGCGGTAATTTCGCCCTGTTTTGCGGTGAACGAAGCCTTCTTCAAGACTTGCTTTTCTTCGTTGTAGTAGAAATCAACATCCTTGAATTCTATGTCGTAATCGGCGGGTTCGAACTTTGTGGAACCGCGCTGGACTTCCATATCGTCCATTTCCTTGAATCGCTTGAGGCGGACATCCAAGAAGAACAGTTCAGTAATGTTGTTTAGAACGAGATAAATGGGGCTGTAAATCGTCGATGCGCAGACGATGTACACGAGGTAATCAAATACGCTTAATTTGTCTTGTGCAAGGAGGATAGAACCGAAAATGAGAACGGAAGCAAGTCCGAGTTTCAAGAAAATCTGGGCGCCGTTCAGGATGACTCCTGACATGAATTCGCCTTTAATCTGGGAATGTTCATAGAATTTGGAGTGATCATCCAATGCTTTGCAGACGCTTTCTTCTTCGCAGTAGGACTTGATTTCTTGAATGTTTTCAAGGCTTTCCTGAATATCTTCGGTAATGACGCGGGCCGCATTGTAGGTGTGCTTGAAGTTTTTGAACTGGAATTTGCGGGACAGGTAAATGAGCAATCCTGCAAACGGTGCAACCCACAAAAGTGCTGCCGCCATCAACGGGTTGTAAATGATGAGTGCAACTGCGCAGATAACGAGCATCGCGGCGACTGCGAAAATTTCAGGAACGGCATGCGAGAAAATCATTTCAAGTGCGTTCACATCATTCATGATAGTCGATGTCAAGTCGGAAAGATCCTTTTTGCCAAAGAAGGCGAGCGGGAGCTTGCGCAACTTTTCGGCGAGCGTGATGCGACGCTTTTTGCATTCCGAATAGACGGATTCGTATGTGCTGTCGTAAGAGAGCGCATAGATGAAGTACATGACGAGGTAAATGACGACGGCGATTGCAATGTAAATCCAGAAACTGTGCGGTTCTGCCGACGGATTCTGCAATTTCGCCATGAATTCCTTGAGGAACAGGAATACGAACGAAAGCGGAAGCATTAACGAAAGGTAATGCCACGTTGTCCAAAATACGCCTTTGATAAATGTTTTTGTACCTTCATCAGAGAGGACAAAACGATTTTTAATCCAGTTATACATTCTTGCCTCCGATAGTCCAGCTGACGGACTGCTGATAATCTTGCCACATCTTGGCGAATATGCCACCCTTTTCTACAAGTTCCTTGTGCGTGCCGCGTTCCACGATGCGGCCGCCTTGTACGACGAGAATCTGGTCGGCGTTCACGATGCTTGTGAGCCTGTGTGCAATCATCAAGACTGTTTTTCCCTTCGAAAGAGTTTGCAATGCTTGCTGAATAAGACTTTCGTTTTCGGGGTCTGCAAATGCTGTCGCTTCGTCAAGGACAACGATCGGGGCGTTCTTGAGGATGGCGCGGGCAAGGACGATTCGCTGCTGCTCGCCACCGGAGAGGTATGTGCCCTTGCTTCCGATGACCGTATTCAAACCATCTGGCAGGCGGTCGATGATTTCTCGGCATTGGGCGCTGTCGAGAGCCTTGTTGACGCTTTCGATGGACGCACATGAAGTTCCATAGCAGACGTTCTCCAAAATACTCTTCTTGAAGAGTCGAGTATTCTGGAAAACGAAGGATGTGTTTTTCATGAGGTTTTCTTGGGGTATTTCCTTGATGGGCGTGCCGCCGACTAAAATTTCGCCTTCGTTGGCGTCAAAGAATCTCGGGACGAGCTTTGCAATGGTGCTCTTGCCACCGCCTGATGCGCCGACGAGAGCGACTGTTTCGCCTTCCTTTATTTTAAAGGATATGTCGTGGAGAACTTCGTTTTCTGTGCCGGGGTAAGTGAAGTGGACATTCTTGAATTCAATATCGAAGTGCTTGACTTCTTGCGGGTTTGTCGGTGTAGCAAGTTCCGGGTAATCTGTCAACGATTCGATGCTGCCGATGGCAAGATTTGCCTGGTTTACGGCCTGGCTCAAGTACATACTGCGCATAACGCACTGCGAAAATACCGGTGTCACGAGTACATAGAGCATCAAGTCGACGATTGTTGCGGCGATGTTGCCGGAACTCGTTGCGATGAGGAATGTTGTGGGAACGAGAATGAGGGCGACGCCGTTGATGAGCGTCGTGTAGGAACACATGATGAACTTCCAGCTGCTGGAATATGCAGTGACCATCTGGTGGTAATCATCAATTGTTTTATAGAAGTTCTTGAAGGAGTAAATGGTTTGCTGGAAAACCTTCACAACGGGGATGCCGCGCACGTATTCGACCGCTTCGGTATTCATATCTTCGAGCGACTTCATATACTTTTGCATAAAGTCCTTGCTCTTGTTCATCTTGGTGCCGAGCGTGGTGATGGCGTAGGCTATCGGGACGAGGGAGGCGATGCCAAGACGCCAGTCGAAAATGAACATCAACACGAGCGAGGCGATGGGAACAACGATGGTTCCTGCCAAATCCGGGAGTTCGTGCGCCATGAAGGTGTGCGTGACGGCGGCGTTGTCGTCAATGATTTTACGGATGCGGCCGGTGGGGTTCTTGTCGAAGAAGCCAAGCGGGAGCTTGAGCAACTTCTTCATTGTGATTCTGCGGATGTTGCCTTCGATGCGGAACGCGACCAAGTGCGAACAGATGAGCGCCGAAAAGTAAAGCACGACACTCGCGGCTGAGAAAATGACGGCCATCAATGCGTAATGCTTGACCATATCGTATGAAATATTGCCTGTGTCAGCGAATAATTCACGGACGATGAGCCATACATATATAAAGGGAGCTATCCCTGCGATGGAACTCAGCGATGAGAATATAAGTGCAAACGGATATAATGCTTTTCGCGATTGCATGTAAGGTGTTAATCTTTTGAAAACACTCATAGTTACCTTCTGTTTGTTTTTCGCCCCAATTTTAATTTTTTAATGATTTGTTTTAAAGACTTAATTAGTTAAAACTAACTTTTAGGATTATTCCGAGTCCATTTGGAGTTGAGGCGGTCTTTTGGGATTTCTAAAATGCGCTCGAAACTTAAAAAGGTGTATAACACTAGGAGTCATTTATGAATAAAAAACTGATTGCACTTACTTTTGCTGCAGGCCTTTTTGCAGCTTGCGGTAACGATTCTTCGAGCGACGCTTCTGATTCGGGTGATTACAAGCGCGAATTTGCAACCTCCATTTCGACCGGCGAAACGATGTTTATCGGTACGATGTCTTTGGACCACACGGATGATCTGGGCAAGGACTTTGTCGAAGTCGGTACGCGTGCAGGCGTTGTCTACTATGATAATTCCCTGTTCATTGCTGATTTGGATGTCGGTTCCATTTCCCGCTACAGCTTGGCCGAAAATAACAAGCTTGGCAAGGTGACTGCAAAGCTTTCGCTCCCGGGAACTTGGGTAAACCACATTTACTTTGTAAATGAAGAAAAGGCTTATTTGGGCGGTATGCTTGATTCCTTGATCATCATCAACCCGAAAACTATGAAGAAGACGGGTGCCATTGACCTTTCCAAGTACAAGAATAAGGATGCTCTCGTGGTGAGCCCGGGAACTGGCGTGATTGTTGATGGTCGCCTTTATGTGGGCCTTTTGCAGAATGTGAACGACTATGCTACGGGTAACGAAGCTCAGGTCGCCATTATCGATGTCAAGAAGGATAAGGTGATTGACGTTGCCAAGGATGATCGCATCGCAGCCGTGGGTTCTTTGGACGACTCCCAGAACCAGGCTTTCGTTGTGCTTGACGGTTACATTTACTGCTACAGTAACGCTTCTTGGGGCTACGCTCCGGGCCAGGTTGATGGCTTCCTCCGCATTAAGGTGGGTGAAACCAAGTTCGACGAAAAGTATATCTGGAAGGTCAGCGAAGAAGTTGGCATTAAGAACCTTACGGAAAAGGGCAACTTCAAGTATCTCTCTCCGGCAACGTATCCGTCGGAAGATGGCTATGTCTATGCATTCTTGAACGTGATGGTGGATTTGCAGCAGACTTGGACGGATATGGATAGCTATCACAATAACACTTGCAAGCCGGTGCAGGTTGACCTTGCCAACAAGAAGATCAAGGCTTTGCCGATTGGTTATTCTTCGAGCTGGGCTAGCTACGGCAAGTATGTTGAAGATGATGGCAACGTAATTTTTGCAGTCTCTACTGAAGAAGATGGCAACGCATACTTCCGCTATGATCCGAAGACGGACAAGGCTAAGAAAATCGCCAAGGCCGAACAGATCCCGATGTGGATTGTTCCGCTGAAGTAATGAGGCTTTGGTAAAAGGTGATCCCGGCACAGGGCCGGGATGACATTATAAAAAGTAGGTCTGGGTTTTATTGAAGATGAATATTCGTAAGTTTGCAGTTTCTTTAGCCGCTTTTGCGGCTTTTGCCGCTATTTCTGCTTATGCGCAGGATGACGAAGTTACTTCGTTTGAAGATTTTGATGAACCCGTCGCGGAAAGCTCTGCGATAAATAATAACGTTTCTGATGGTCGCGGTGATGCGACGAACCCTTCGGGCGCTTCCGCAAGTTCCGAGGATGTGACGAAGCTGGATTTGCTTTCGGTCGAAACGGAATCTGAAGCGGAACAGGCTGCCATTGCAAAACAGGTTGAAACGGTTTCTACGATTGATGCTGCCGAATTGCAGAATACGAGCAAGACCGTTTCCAAGGCGATCAATTCTGCGTCTGGCGTGAAGGTGCGCAAGTCTGGCGGAATGGGCAGTGAAGGCAAAATCAATATTCGCGGCATGGAAGGCAAGAACATCAAGGTCCTTGTCAACGGTGTTCCTGTCGAAACACAAGGAAATTTGGGACTTGACGATATTCCCATCGACCAAATTGCAGATATCGAAGTTTATAAGGGCTACATTCCGGCGCGTTTTGCAACAGACGGCGCGGGCGGTGCCATCAACATTGTGACCAAGAAGCGTAATGCGAATTCGATTGACGCTTCTTACAGTTTTTCGAGCTTCAATACGCACAAGGCGTCTGTTGCCGCAAGCCATTTGATTGATAGCATTGCGGGGGCTACAAGCCTTGAAATTGGCGTGTCTGGCTACTTTAACCATTCCGATAACGATTACGAATTCACTTCGCCGTATATGAAGAGTTCTACGGGCGAGGATACGAGCGTTGTTCGCGATCACGACCATTATACCTCTTACAATGTGCAGGCTTTTGCAAACTTGATGAACGCCTGGTTTGACCAGATTTCGCTGGGTGCAAGCTTTGGTGCGTTTGACAAACAGATTCAGGGAATTGAAAACCGCATTGTAGAATCTAGGGCCGAAGGCTATAATTTCGGTGTTTCATTCGGACTGGATAAAAAGAATTTCTTTGCGAAAAACTTGAATTTCGGTGACTATTTTTCGTTTGGGTTTGCCGAAAATAAAGTTGTCGATACGAGCCGTGTCCATTGCCGCAACTGGTTCAGCTGCGATACGGCGTCAAAAAATGTGGGTGAACTCGTGGCTATGGGACTCCCGAGATTGCGCACGGTGCAGGTGTACGATTTCAATAATTTGCTGAATTTTGATTATCAGTACATTAAGGATCAAAAGATTTACTGGAATACGCTCATTAGGTACCACAAGGAAAATCCTGAAGACGATTACGGTTCTGAAAAGGCCAAGTTTAATACGGCGGGACTCCCGGGGGAAGTTTTTTCGGTGACGACGGGGCTTTCTCTTGAAAATAATTTCTTTGATTCGCGCCTCCAGAATCTCGCGGGCTTCAAGTTCCATTACATGAAGGCTGAAATTTCGAATATGCCGACAAGCCTTCTGATTGAACCTGCAATAGAATCGAACGACTATCATGATTTCAGTTATGATGAAAGCTTGATGTTCAAGGTGGCAAAACCGCTTTCTATGAAGGCTTCGTATCAGCACGCGGTGCGTCTGCCGACTCCTGAAGAACTTTTTGGCGATGGAATTCGCGTGAGTGCTGCCACTAGTCTTAAGCCCGAACAGGCTGACAATTTCAATTTTGGAATTTCTGTAGACTTGCAGGAACTGCCGCTTGTGACAAGACTCCGCTTTGATGGCGACGTTTTTTATTCGTACTACAAAGATAGAATCCATTACATGAGTTCTGCGCAAATGTCTACGCCTTACTTTAACATGAATCCGATTCGTGCCTGGGGCTACGAAGGCGATGTGAAGTTGGATGCAAATGAATGGGTTATGCTTGGGACGAACTGGACTTTCCAGGACTTGCGCAATATGAAATATACGGCAAAGCAGGGTGTTCCCAAGAAGGCGATTGTACCGAACATTCCGCGATTCTTTATGAACTATCTTGCGGAATTCCATATTGGAGACTTGTTCTGCAAGGAAGACTTTTTGAAAGCCTGGTGGTCTGCGAATTACACGGATGAATTTTATTACGGCTGGAAAATTAGCTCCCGCCAGAGCCGTAAAATTAAAGCCTCGTTCACGCAAGATATTGGCGTTGAATATTCCCTCTGGGATAATAAATTTGGCTGGAGCTTTGAAGTTGATAACCTGATGGATGGCGAATCATTCGATAAGTTTGGTGAAAGTAAACCGGGTAGAAGTTTTGCAACAAAGATTCGCTACAGTTTTAAATAGAAGGAGTTTTAAAAAATGTGCTTGTCTGAATTACAGGAAAATCAAAAAGGCTTGATTCAAAAGATTAACGGGGATTCCCGATTCGTTTCTCGCGTCGTGTCGATGGGGCTTCCGCCGAGCAGCCCGTTCTTGGTGCTGCAAAATGATGGACGTTCCCCGGTTCTTGTGTATTCTCACGATACGATGATTGCGATTAACCGCAAGGAATGCGCCCAGATTGACGTGGAGATGGCATGAAAACGATAGCTTTGCTTGGCCAGCCGAATTCTGGTAAATCAACGCTTTTCAATGCTTTGACGGGTTCGCATCAGCATGTGGGAAACTGGCCCGGAAAAACGGTGGAAAGGGCAGAAGGCTATTTTACGAGTGGTGAGGAACTGTACCGCGTTGTGGATTTGCCGGGAAGCTATGGTCTCACGGCGAACTCCGCCGAAGAAGTCGTGACGCGAAATTTTGTGGAGCACGGCAACGCCGATATCGTCTGCATTATCGTTGATGCTTCGCAGCTTGAACGCAGCCTTTATATGCTGGCGGATTTTGCCGGAATTGAACGCCCCGTGATGTTGGTCCTCAATATGATGGATGTCGCCGAGCAGAAGGGCAAGAAGATCGATGTCCAAAAGATTCAGCGTCTTTTGAATATTCCTGTGCTTGGATTTACGGCGGCGAATCTGGATGGCTATCCGGCCTTTTTTGAAACCTTGAAAGGTGCGATTGAAAAGCCTTCAAAAATTTCGTCGGAAAAAATTCGCGAATTGGCCTTGGCGAATGCTTCGGATGATCGCAAGTCCTCGCCGGTTCTGGCTCTTGAAAAGTTGATTGAAGGGCTGGACTTTGGCAATCGTGAAAAGTTCTGGATCGTTTCAAAGCTTCTGGAAAATGATGCTCTTGTATGTGCGGAAGTTGAAGCTGCGGTTAGTCTGGAACTTTGGCGCGAAATCCGAAAAGTCCTTGATGACGAAGGCTCGAATGGTGGACTTGTTACAGGTGAGGCGAAGTACCGCTTTATTTCGGAAACGCTTCGAGAAGTCGCTTCGGCTGGCGAAAAAACTGTAAAGCTTTCGCGTTTTGACAAGATTGCGACGCACCGCATCTGGGGAAAGTTTGTTGCTTTCTTCATTTTGGTGATTACGCTTGCGGTAAGTATGATGATTGCCGTTCCGATTATCGCAAGTTGCTTTGGACTTCAGGCCGTTGTGGAGCCGCTTGTGGTTCGTGCCTGCGAATCGCTGGGCGTTTGGCCTGCGGTGTCATCGTTCGTGAATAGCGTTATCGTGAGCGGGCTTGCCGTGACTGTCGCCATGATGGGCTTTGTCTTTGCTATTCTCGTGACTTTTGGTTTGATGGAAGATACGGGATACTTGGCAAGATCTTCGTACGTGTTCGATTCCTGGCTTTCGCGCTTGGGGCTCCATGGAAAGGCGTTTATGCCTTTGGTTTCGGGGCTCGCTTGCACTGGCGGCGCTGTCTGCGGTACGCGCGTCCTCGATACTCGTGGGCAGCGCCTGTTTGCAATGGTGCTTTTGTGGTCGATCCCGTGTGGTGCCAAAGTTTCTGTAGTCCTCTTTTTGGCGTCAGTTTTCTTTGGCTCTGCGGCTCCGCTGTTTGGCCTGATTTATGTGGCGATGATTTTTGCTTCGTTCTGGGTCTCGTCGAGACTTTTTGGCCGTAAGCTTGTTCCGGTTGATGAACGTGTCGGGATGATCATGGAACTCCCGCCGTACCACAAACCGCACTGGAAAATTTTGCTGAAGACGGTGTGCCGCAATGTTTGGGAAGTCTTCAAGAAGGCGATTTTCGTTATTTGGCTGATCTCCCTTGTTTTCTGGATATTGTCTTACTCAAGAGATGGCCTTGTGGCGCATAGCCTTCTTTACCGTATCGGGAATTTTATAGAGCCGTTTACGCAAATTTTTGGTATGCGCTGGCAGCTGTTCATTTCGTACCTGGGCGGTGTCTTTAGCAAGGAGGCTTCGCTTGGCGTGATGAGCGTTGTGTTCTCGAGTACGACAGATGCGTTCTCGTTGATCGATCGTAATCAGGCTGGAGCTAATCTTGGTGAAATGATGCGTGCGGCGGTATCGCTCCCTGAAGCTTTGGCGTTTATTTTTGCGTCGATGTTCAATGTGCCTTGCGTGCTTACGATGGGTACAACGTATCGCGAAACGCGTTCTGCCAAATGGACTGCCGCAATTGCGGGTTACTACTTTGCCATTTCACTAGGCTTGGCGTTTATAGTTTACCACATTGCGTTGTGGGTGCTTTAGGACTTCTTCGAAAACCCAGACTACCATAGAAGAGGGTGTGGCGTGCCGAACGGTGCGCCATACTTTTTTTATTGCAAAAGTTAACCTTGTCTAATCGGATTGTTTTGAAACTGCTTAGAGTAGAAGAAAACGTGACTTTGAATTTATCTTTACTCGTCAATTTTTTGATTTGATGCGAAAAATAAACGGGTGGATAAAGATGAATAAGGTTCTTGCTTCTGTCGCTCTTTCTTCGATTTGCGCTTTTGCGCAGACTGAAGATGTCACGAGCTATGATGACTCGTTTTTTGATGAACCTACCGCAGTGAATGAAGAACCCGCATCGATTGCTCCGAATTCTGAAAGCGGTGCAAAATCCTCTGATGTAACGGTTCTTGATGGATTGTCTGTGGAAGATGAATCTGAAGCAGAAGCCGCACCGGTAGATACCAAGACAAAGGCGGAATCGGTCAAGGTCTTGGATACAAAGGAATTGCAAGGCTCCAGCGCGACAGTTGCCGAAGCGACCAATCGTTCGAGTGGCGTGAAAATTCGCCAGTCGGGTGGTCTTGGCGGTGAAAGTAAAATCAATATCCGCGGCATGGAAGGCAAGAACGTGAAAGTCCTTGTTGACGGTGTTCCTGTGGATAATGGAAACGGGTCGCTTTCGATAAATGATATCCCTATTGATAAAATTGACCGTATTGAAGTTTACAAGAGCTATGTGCCGGAACGCTTTGCAACGGACGGTATGGGCGGTGTCATCAATATTGTAACACATAATTTGCCCGAAAGTTCTATTGCGGGTTCGTATTCCTTTGGAAGTTTCAATACGCATAAGGCTTCGCTTGATGCCAAGTATGTCTGGGTTACGGATTCCTCGAAAAATCGATCTGTAGAAACGGGTCTTTCGGCTTACTACAACTATTCCAATAACGATTATGAATTTACCACGCCGTATATGGATACGACGGTGACACGTGAACATGACCGCTATTATAGCTATAGCATTGCTCCGTTCGTCAACTTGAACCGTTTCTGGTTTGACCGGATTTCGCTAGGTGCAAGCTTTGGCGGAATGAATAAGGAAATCCAGTCGACGGCGCACCGTGTTGAAGAAGCCTTTGCCGATGCTTGGGGATACGGGGTTTCTTTAGGACTTGAAAAGACTGATTTGTTTGTGAAGGGGCTTTCTGCCGGGTTGTCTGTCAATTTTAATTACAGCAAGGATCGTATTGTTGATACGAGTTATGTGTATTACTTTGGCTGGGACAAGGAAAATTTCCGTAAGTCCAAAATGATGTCTGGCGAAATTTCTATGGGCAGTGCTGCGCTTTTGGAACGTAAAAATTATACGTTTACGCTGCCTTGGAATGTCGACTATGAATTTTTAAAAGACCATAAGCTTTCATGGAGTGGACTTTATCGCTATGAATCGCAAGATCCCAAGGATAAGTTGGCGAAAGCGGGTGTGATGGTGAACAAGGCGGGGTTCCCTGGTTATAGCCATTCTTTGGTGACGGGGCTTTCGCTTGAAAATAATTTCTTTGATAAGCTGATCCAGAATGTTATTGGAATTAAGGGCTACTACTATTCTATAGCGGCAGAAGATGATGGCGAAAAACGAATCCAGCAGCTTACAGAAGACGATGTAAGCAATAAGGATTTTGGCTTTAGCGAAAATTTACGAATCCAGATTATTCCTCAGTTTGCTGTGAAGGGCGGTTACCAGCATAGCTTGCGTTTTCCGACTCGCGATGAAATTTTTGGCGACGGAATGTATGTGCAGTGCGCTCCAAACCTGAAACCGGAATTTTCGGATAACTTTACTGCAGGTGCAGAACTTGATTTGGATAAGATTCCGCTGTTGTTGCGTTTGCATTTAGATTTTAACTGGTTCTACTTGCTGATGGATGACCGCATTTATTGGAATAATTATGCATCAATTCCGCGCCCGTACTACAACAGCGTGGGTACGAAAACTTCTGGTTTTGAAATTGATGTGTCTGTTGATGTAAATGAATATATTGCGCTTTCTTTTAACTTGACAAAGCAGGATGCTGAAAGCCGCGAAACGGATATGTCCTATGGCATTGCTAAAGGATTGACAGTTCCGAATACACCGACATTCTATATGAATTTCGGGGCGGAATTCCATATTGGAGACCTGTTCTTCCGCGATGACTTTTTCAAGCTTTACTGGTTTGCAAATTACACGGACGACTATTACTACAGCTGGAAAGTTTCTGCAAAGCAAGATCGCACAATTCCGAGTTCTTTCACGCAGGATTTGGGTGTTGAATACTCCATTATGGCAAATAAGCTTTCTTGGAGTTTTGAAATCAAGAATTTTACGGATGAACTTGTCTATGACAAGTATGGAGAATCTAAGCCGGGTCGCGCTTTTGCGACGAAAGTGAAATTCTCGCTTTAAAGGAGATGCCCCCCCCCCGGAACTCGTCTGGGGTGACAAAGTGATGGGCATAACAAGACGAAGTTTTAACAAACAAAAAAAGGAAAAAACAATGAAATCCTATAAGTCTCTCTTTTTTATGGCCGCTTTTGGCTTGATGCTTTCTGGCTGCCTTGAAGACGTTGGTTCTAATGCTTCGGCAGATGAACCGAAAAGCTCTTCGTCTGCAGAAAAGACGGCTAACAGTTCTTCTTCTGTCAAGAAGGAAAATAAAAGCTCTTCTTCTGTCAAAAAGGAAAACAAGAGTTCTTCTTCCTCCGCAAAGGTCAGCAGCTCTTCTGTGAAGTCCAGCTCGTCTTCTTCGAAGAAAGATGAAAAGAGCTCTTCTTCTGTTAAGGAAGAACAGAAGTATGTCATTTCGTTCATGATGGATGCTTCTCAGTTTGTGGGCATCACTACGCTTTCTGCAGACCAGTCCAAGGTTGTCAAGAACTTTGTTGAAGCTCCGAACTCGGGCTCTGTCGCTTACTTTGATGGCTCTGTTTACATCCTTGCTACAGATAACGCCATGAACAGTACGCTTTCCCGTTACGAAGTCAAGGACGGCAAGATGGTTGACAAGCCTGTTGCTACGGCCAAGTTTACGGGTACGAACGCTATCGTGATGAAGATTGTCGATAAGAACAAGATGTATGTCGAACATGCTTTTGGCGATGCCATCACTGCTCTTGATCCGAAGACTCTCAAGACGACTGCAAACATCGATCTTTCCAGCTATCTGGAAGAAGGTGCCATGACTACGGTTCCGTGCTCTGCTGTCATTCGCGATGGCAAGATGTACGTTGGTTTGCTTCAGCTTGTTGACCCGATGACGATGACTATCGGCTCTCGTGGTTCTGTTGCTGTTATCGACGTTAAGACTGACAAGGTTGAAAAAATCATTAATGAAGATATGACGGCTGCAGTCGGCTATCTTGATGACATGAACAATACTGGCGCTTTCGTTGATGAAAATGGCGATATTTACTTCTATTCTGATGCATCTCTCGGTGTTGCCGAAGGCCAGAAGGAAGGCTTTGTCCGTATCAAGAGTGGTAAGACCGAATTTGACAAGGATTGGGTGTTCCATTTGAATGACGCTGAATACAATGGCAAGAAGACCAATAGCAACTATTTGATGTCTGGTGGTGCCTATTTGGGTAATGGCGAATTCCTCGGCTTCTTTGGTAGCTTTGAAGACCGTAATAACTACAATAATTACGAATGGGAATTTGTTGTCATTAACCTTTACAAGAAGACCATCAAGAAGCTTGACTTGAGCCCGACGATTCCGTGGTTTGCTCCGTCTATCCACTTGGATGCTGATGGCAAGAGCGTTGTGCTTGGCCATGCAGACAAGAAGGGCGGTGCCATCTACCGTTACGACATTGCTTCTGGCAAGGTCAAGAAGGAAATGGACGTGACTACGGGAACGGCATACTACATCGTTCCGGTTCAGGACTAATGGCGTAGTTCAAAAATTTAGACTCCTACACCTCTTCTATAAATCCAGACTCCCATAGAAGAAAGACAAGTATGGCGTGCCAATTGTTGATTCAAGCGGTGCGCCATATTTTTTTTATGTAGATGAAAGCTGAACAAGTGCAAAAACAAGAAGCGCCGGACAAGTGTCCGACGCTGTTTTTTCTCAGGAGAGGATGTTAGTGGATAATGTCTATGAACTCCTTGATGTTCTTTGCCTGAAGGATCTGGTCGATGCTTACGGTTTTCTTGAGATCGAGTGCTATCCTGTCGACGAGTTTCATCAAGGTGATGGAATCTCCTCCGATGGAGTAGAAGTCGTCATTCAAGGAAATGCCCGGATTTTCAAAAACGTTCTGCCAGATTTCAAGAACGGCTTTTTCTTCATCTGTAATGTTTTCGTTTATCGCCGCGCTGGAGGCGTTCTCGGTCGCAGCAATAGGGGCTTCTGGAATCGGGAGCTGCTTTTTGTCGACTTTGCCGTTTGCGGAAAGTGGGAATGAATCCATTGTGATGACTCGCGATGGAACCATATAACCGGTGAGCGTCTTTGAAATTTCAGCCTTGATGGCGCTTTCTGCATTTTCGATGTTCGCTCCGAGTACGTAAGCGATGATTTGCTTGCCGCTGCCCGGAACGTCTTTGAGTGCCGCGACGGCGCGTGTGACAAACCCTGTATGCATAATTGCGGCTTCGATTTCCCCTAGCTCGATGCGGAAGCCGTTGAGCTTGATTTGCGTGTCGGAGCGTCCGAGAAATTCGATAAAGCCTTCTGTCTTGAGCTTGCCCAAATCGCCGGTGCGGTAGATACGGCCGAGTTGTGGATGCTTGATGAACGCCTTGTCTGTTTTTTCGGGATCGTTGTTGTAGCCCTTTGCAAGACCGACGCCACCGATGTAGAGGTCGCCTTGAACTTCTGGCGGGCAAAGCTTCAAATCTTCATCGAGGACATAGAAGGTCTGGTTCTTCATCGGATTGCCATAAGGAACGCAATCCCATTCCGGGCGTACTTCGCTAAACGGGTAGATGATGGACCAGATGGCCGCTTCGGTTGCGCCTCCGAGGCTGATGAGATCTGCTGTGCTGCCTGCATTCTTTGCGGTCGAGCAAATGTCAAGCGGAATGCGGTCGCCAGAAAGGAGAACTTTGCGGAGCGAAAGCTTGCTTGAATCGTTTGCCGAAATACGGTGCTTCATGGCCATATCGAAAAGGACGGGGACGGAGTTCCAGATGGTCACGTTTTGCGTCGTGAGAATTTGGCAAACCTCGCTCATATTGCGGGCGTCGCTGATCAATGCGAGCTTTGCCCCTCTGCTGAGCGCTCCGAAAATGTCGTAGACAGAGAGGTCGAAGCAGATTGACGAAATGCCGATGAGTGTGTCTTTTTCGTTTAGGGATAGACGTTCATTGATATCGACGATGGTGTTCGCCGTTGCCCCGTGTTGCATGATGACGCCCTTGGGTTTTCCGGTGCTGCCCGAAGTGTAGATGATGTAAGCTTCATCTTCAGGGGTGTTCGTCATGGGGAGCGGTTTGTCGCTATAGTTCTGGATTCCGTTGGATTCGAGGTATGACTTTTTCAAGAGGCATTTGCAGTTGCCGTCTTGCATGATGAAGTCCACGCGTTCCTTCGGATACGAAACATCGACCGGAACGTAAACGGCCCCCGCCTTGAGAATGCCGAGAATGCTTGCGATTGTTTCGGGGATGCGTTCGCCGAGTACAGCGACGCGATCGCCTCGGGTGACGCCTTTCTTTTGCAGGTGATTTGCGATGCGGTTTGAGAGGCTGTCGAGTTCAGCGTATGTGAGCGAGCTCTCCTTTCCGACAACGGCAATGTTGTTCCTGAATGATTGCATTGCAACATTGACAAGCCCGTGCAAAGTCTGTTTTGGTGCGGGTTTGACTTCGGGGTTGTAACGTTCCCATGCCAGGTTGATTTCCGGGAAGCAGGTTTCATGTTCGCCATTGGCGATGTAGCGGATGTTCTCGACAAAGTCGTGGAACATCTGGTCGATAATCGCCGGGTCGAAAATTTCCTTGACGACATCCCATGTCACATAGAGCTTTTTGCCCATTTCGGCGATCTGGTTGTCGATGAAAATCTGCGGAGTCTGCGAAATGGAGTAGCGCAATTTGCCGAGAACTTCGTAATAGTTTTCGGGGGCGTCGAATAGGACGCATGTGAATACCACAGGCAAAATGGCCTTGCCAAATTGATTTTTGGACTTCGCCAATTCGCGCATAATTTCGGTGCCGTCGTAAGACAAGTGGTCAAGACCGTCGACAATGCGGTTCTGTACGTCAGCGGCCTGCTTCCACAAGTTGTCTTCGTTCATCGAAAGTGCAAGCGGTAAAAGCTTGGTAAAGTCGCCGATGATCTTTTCGACATCCTTGTGGAACGGTTTGCGTTCGAATGCCGTCAGGTTCAGCACCATATCGCGCTGGTTGCTCCAACGAGAAAGAACCTTGGCGTAGATCGTGCAAAGGAGCGATGACGGCGAAATGCGGTGGGCCTTGGCGACTTCCTTGAACTTGGACCATGTCTTTTTGCAAATGACATCCTGTTTTCGAGTGATGGTGTATTCGGTACAATCCGAAACTTTTTGCGCCAAAGGAACGTGCGGGTATTCGGGGAAGTGCGGCAGACGCTCCATCCAATAGGCCTTATCTTCTTCGTAGCGTTTTTCATCACGGGAGTGCGAAAGGTCTCGGACGTAGCGTTCATAGGAATAGCCGATGCGTTCTTCAAAAGGCTGCTTGCGTAAAATGCGCCCCAGATCTGAGAAGAATATCTGCATGCTGTCGCCATCGCAGACCATCAAATCGAAACTCACGAAGACAATGCGGTTCGTGTCACCGTAATCGACGGCCTTGAATGTAAAGAGCGGCCATTGGTCGTGCTTGTAGATGTGGTGGGACAGTTCGTTGCGGATTTTTAGCGCCTCGTTTTCGCGTTCTGCGGCGGTGCAGTGGACAACTTCGATTTTGTAATCGGGTACTTCGGTCAGGACTTTTTGTGTGCCGTTCGGAAGGAATATGGCCCTGAATGCGTCATGCTTTTTGACGACCTTACGGATGGCGTTTTCGATATCGGCAATGGAATATTGCGAATCGATTTCGAAATAATAGTGGGCATTGTATTTGCCGAGTTCAAAATGGTCGTTACGTCCGTTCAGGTAGGCTAGCTGAACGCCTGTCATTGGGAATTCGGCGCCCTTGCCCGAAACTCCCGTGTCTGCATTTTGGGTCTCGTCGGCTTCGTTCTTGGAGACGATTTTGTCTTCGACGGATTCTGCAAACTCCTTTGCGTTTTGGGTGTTCAGCACAGAAACGAATGGAATTCGGATATGGAAACGCTGGTCGATGCGCTGGGCTATGCGCTGCGCCTTGATGGAGTCGCCGCCGAGTTCAAAGAAGTCCAAGTTGCAGTCGATTTCTTTAAGGTCGAGGACGGATTTCCAAATGTCGATGATGGCCGATTGCGTTTCGGTGAGGACGATGGGGGATTTTGCCTCAATGCTTTCGGATGTGCTTACGGAAAGCGTTTGCAAAAGCGATTTGCGGTCGAGCTTGCCGTTTGAAGATAGCGGCATTTCTTCCAGATGGACGAAACGGTGCGGCACCATATAGGTGGGCAAGAACTGAGAAAGATCCTTTTTGAAAATTTCCTTGTCTGTCGGCGTGCCGGTGTAGAAGGCGACGATGTGCTTGCTCGGATCCAAAAGGACAATGGAGGCGTCTACTTGTTCCAGCGAGTTCATTCGCTGTTCGATTTCGCCAAGTTCGATGCGAGAACCGCCGACTTTGACCTGGTTGTCCTTGCGACCGAGGAATACGACGTATCCGTTTGACGAAAATTTTCCGAAGTCACCGGTCTTATAAATTCGACCAAATCGAGGATGGTCGATAAACGCAGCCTTTGTCTTTTCTTCGCTATTGGCGTAACCCTGTGCAACGCCGGTACCGCCGATGTAGATTTCGCCTTGAATCTCGGGAGGGCAAATTTCAAGGGATTCGTTCAGGATGTAGATCGTCTGGTTGGCAAGCGGGTAGCCGTAGGGAATGCTTTGCCAGCTGGGTTCAACGTGAACGATCGGGAAATAGATCGACCAGATGGAGGCTTCTGTAGCGCCGCCCAGGCTGTAGATTCTGGCTTCGGGAAAATGCTTGTGAATTCGTGCTGGGAGCGAAACGGGAATCCAGTCGCCGCTCATAAGGACGTTTTTCAATTCATGGTTGACATAGGTTTCGTCAAGACTGTCGATGAAAAGTTCCATACCGGCCGGCACAGAATTCCACAGGATGTTCTTGGAAGAATCTACGAATCGCCTGATTTCGTCGGTTTCGCGGATGTCCTTTGCGATGTCGAGTTCTGCACCTGCAATCAGGGAACCGAAAAGGTCGTAGACGGAGAGATCGAAACAGTACGAAGAAAGCCCGAGAATGGATGCGCTTTCGTTGATGCCCATGCGTTCGTTGATGTCGAGGATCGTGTTCATCATAGCCGCATAGGAAATCGAAACGCCCTTGGGTACGCCTGTACTGCCGGAAGTATAAATGACGTATGCCGTTGCGTCGAGATTTTGATTTGGCTCAAAGTCTGCGCGTTCGCGAGTCGGGGCTTCTACGAGCTTTTGCGGGTTGACAAGCAACTTGCAGTTGGAATTCTTGACAATGTATTCCTTGCGGTCTTCGGGCCATTTGTCGTCAACGGGAATGTACGTGGCTCCTACGCCCATCACGGCAAGGATGGCGATGACTGTCGAAAAATTCTTTTGCGAAAGAACGGCTATTGAATCGTTGCAGGTGACGCCCTGCATTTTAAGCATGTACATCGCCTTGCGCACGGAATCTTCGAGTTCGCCGTATGTCATTGTGGTCATGACGCCATTCTTGAGGGCGATGCGGTCATGGAATTTTTCGAAGGATTTTTGCAGATAGGTAATCGGATGCCTGATGTCGAATTCTTTTTTAGTCGAGTTGTAGGCGATGACTCTTTCTTCGAAATGCGGTGCCTGTGCGGTACATTCGCCAGTCTTCGAAAATGCTTCGATGCTTTCGCTGTAGTAGCTGAACATTTCGTCGATGGTGCTTGGGATGAATATCTTTTCGAGATAGTCCCAGGAAATCATCAATGAACCATCGTGTGTTTTGCAGATCTGGTTGTCGATGCTGACTTGTGATGTTTGCGACTGGACATACGAAATTTGCAAATCTTTGGCTTCGGGGAGCTTCCCGAAAAGCATACTCGTGAAAACGATTGGCATTGGGTTTTCGTTGTCGATTTGCTTTTGACGGATGAGGTCACGGATGACCTCGACGCCTTCGTAGGCGCTGTGGTCGATTCGTTCGTACATCTGATCGCGAATGGCCTGTAATGCTTCACGGAGTGGCAACCGTGCGATCTGCGCATTGTCAAAATCAAAGATGACGTTGCTTGTGTAATCGCCGATGATGTAATTCATACCCTCAACGCCATAGGGGCGGTTGAGCATCGTGATGTTGACAGAAAATTTCTCGCTTTCGCTGAATCGTGCAAGTGTCTTGAGGTAAAGATAGAAGAGGACTACGCTGGAGGTGACGCCGTTTTTGCGGGCGATGATTTCCATATTGCGGAGGGTGTCCTTGCTGAACACCTTCTGCTTGCGCCTGCAGATGTTGGCTTCGTTATTGCGCGATGTGGTGACGGGAAGCTTGGGGGCGGCGGGAATATCAGCTTCGAGCTTGTGCCAAAATTCTGCATCGCTATCGTGCTTTGTATGGTCCTTGCGTGATTTGACCCATTCCACGTAATCAGGGTTCGATTCAAAATCGAATTCAGGGAGCTTTCCTTCGTGATATAGCATCAGGAATTCCGATGCAAGCCCCTGGGCGCTCATCCCGTCTACAAACATGAGCTCCAGATCGACGGTGGCGATGTTGCGCTTTTCCGTGGAAATGTTTGTGATTTCGAAGAGCGGCCATTTGCCGAGATCGCGCATTTGCGTTTGCGCCTGCAAGCGCTTTTCGTCAAGGATCTTCTTTAGGTCGCATTCGGAAACGCAGGTACGTTCGATTTTAAAATTCTTGCAGATGTCTTCGGCGAGAATGCATTGGTTCTCGTCTTCAACGAATGCTCGGAGGGCTTCGTGTTTTTTGATCAGTGTGCGGAAACATTCTTCGGCCTTGTCGATGTCCAAAGAATGTTCCACTTCAAAATAGATGTGCGTGGAGTTTACAGACCCGTGAAAGTTTTGTTCTCTCCCGAGCCTGTAAGACTGCTGCATTGGCGTTAAGGGAATTTTTTTTTCGACTTCGGCACCTTTGCCGAGTTTTTCCTGAATCTTGTCGACCAAGTCGCCGATGGTCTCTGCCTTGACCAGATCGAGCATCCCGAATTCTATGCTGAGCTTGTTCTTGACCTCTCCCAGGAATCGGAACATTTGGATGGAGTCTTCAAAAACTTCGTAGAGGGATGTTTCTGTTTGGACGTTCTGCTTTAAAATTTGATTGACGATTTCGAGAATTTCTTTTTGCGAAAATTGCGACATGGAATCTCCTTAGATTTTACCTTCTTTGTAGGCGGCGTACAGTTTTTCCTTGGCTATTTTTCCGGTTCCTGTAAGCACTAGCGATTTGAGCGGAATGACTTCCTTGAGGCCGAAGCCCATTTCCGAGAAGACGAAATCCTTGAGGGAACGGGTGTTCACTTTTTCGGGTTCGCCATATTCAACGAAGAGGTAGATGTAGTTTGTGGAAGCGGCAGAATCGTTTACGCCGCAGGCGGCGCAACGGTAGCCGAATTTGGAGGTGACGACTTGTTCGATATCGCGCAAGTAAATGTTCTTGCCGTGGATGAAGAACATATCCTTTTTGCGACCCACGACGTACAGAAGGCCGTTGCTCAAAAAGCCGAGATCGCCTGTATCGAGCCAACCGTCAACGAACATATCCGAAGAATCCTTGTTCAGGTAGCCGGTGCAGATATAATCGCTGAACACCTGGATGCTGCCTACGGTGTTGTCGGGGAGAACTCGGTTTTCATCGTCGCAGATGCGGATCTGCATTCCGGGAATCGGACGGCCTTGGCACACGATATCCTTTGCGTTTTCTCGGAGTCCCTTCATATCGAAATCGATGCCAGACGTGACCTTGCTTATGTCGAGTTCGGGGTATTCGTGATCCATGTTGAATGTCACGGCGCCCAATGCTTCGGTAAGGCCGTAAAGCGGGACGATGGCGTGTTCGTGCATTCCGAATTCGCCCATCTTTTTGACGAAATCGTTAAAGACTTTTTTAGAGAGCGGTTCGCCACCGTTCAAGATGAAGTCGATGCAGGACAGATCCCATTTTTCAGTGCCGTCCAGCGCCTTCAAAAGGAGAGGGTAGGCAAAATTCGGAGCGGAAGTTTTTGTGGCGCGTGTCTTGCTGACGGCATCGAACCAGGATTTGGGATTCTGGATGAATTCTGCGGCATCCATGTGGACTGCACCCGTCTTGTAGTACATCGGAATCGTGATGAGCGTGACGATTCCGAAGGCGTGTTCTAGCGGAAGCCACTGTAGCCATGTGTCCTTGGAACTGGTCTTGAGCGCGATGTTCAAATTCTTGAGCATCAGGAGGAACCTTTCGTTAGTCATCATGACGCCCTTGGGATCCGATGTGCTTCCCGATGAATAAAGTACAAGTGCGAGAGCCTTAGGATCGACATCGACGTAATCGATCTTGTTTGGCAAATCCTGCGGAATTTGTGTGATTTCTTCGGGAACGACGATTAAACGGTTGTTGTCGCATGCCTTCCAGAAGAACTTGATGAATTCGGCTGTTTCTGTGTCGGCGATGATGGCTGCTTTGGGGTTGTCGCTTGCAACGCGGATTAAACGGGTCACGTGATCTTTGCTGCGTGCCGCTGTCAAGAATACAGGGGCGATTCCCATACTCAGTAACGCAAAGAAATTTCCCATGAAAGCTTTTTTAGAAGCTCCGCTAATTTGGAAAATGACCATGTCGCCTTGCTTTAGCCCGGCCTTTTCAAAGGTGTGTCGTGCGCAGAGAATACGGGTCTTGAGTTCTGTTTTTGAAAAGTTGGTGGCAATTCCATTTTTCATTAAAATGATGCGAGAATCGCATTCGAGATATTCCTTCAATTTCTGGTTAAGCGAAGGCAAATTTTCCATTTTGTGGTTCTCCTATTAAAAAATCAAAGAGGTCAATTTTGGTGAGGTGCTTGACGTGTAGGGGTTCTGAGCCAAAAACGCTTACTACCGTTTTTTCGCCGTTGATGACTTGCATCTTTCCGGATTTGTAGTCAAATGAATCTCCGTGGTATCCTGAAAAATTGATGTATGAAATTTTTTCATCGATTCCTGTGCCTACGTATTTAAGGAAGCTTTCCTTCATCGACCATAGACGTGCAAAAGTGCGAGCCTTGTCGTTGGAACGGCTGATGGCTTGCTGTTCAAAAATGTTCATGGCGCTTGAGACGCAGTCTAAATTGCGTTCATCAACATCGGCAATGTCCACGCCGACCGGAAAATTGGCGAGTGCGCATGCGATGCCGCCTGCGGTGTGTGATAAACTGAATTGCAATTCGGGCATACCTTTGATGAATGGCTTTCCGTATGGACCGAATTCAAATTCAACTTTTTCGTCAATGCCGTATTCTTCGATCAGGGCGTACCGCAAAAGAATGTAGGCCAGTGCGGAGAGCTTGCGGTCTTTGAAATAACGGTACTTGTCAACACGTTTGGCGCGTTGTTCGCTCAGTAGGGGCCATAGTCCTGCCAAGTCGCATTCTGTGAAAGTCTCTGTTTCTGTGAAAATGTATAGCACTTACAAAACCTCGTCCCATTTTTCGGTGAGTAATCGTTTGAGCAAATTCAAGTTTGTATTGAACATCAGTTTTAGCATTTCCGGTACAAAAGCGGGTTCTGCATAATCCCAGTTGATGGATAGTCTTCCGTCAAAGTTGGTGACCTGGTAATCCAACACGACTTGCGGAGTCTTGCTCAATGCGTAAATTTGTTGCAGCCCTTTGGGCAAATCGCTGCTGGACTTTTGTCCGTTTTCAAGTACGCATGTGATGACGATGGGCATCTGTGCGTGCGTGGGCGAAAGTCCTTCCTTGAACTTGAGAATTTTTGTGCCGTCGTATGTGTGGAATCGTACGAGCTGCCACATATCCTTTTGCACGGACTGCACGCATTCCAGAAAACTCCTGCATTTTTTTGAAAGCGTGATGAATGCGATGTTGGTAAAATCTCCAACGACCGAATTGATGTCCTTGTGGAGCGGCAGACGGTTGAACAGCGTGGAATTGATGGTGAGCGAATTGCATTTGCTGAAGCCGAGTAGCGCCTTGAGATATGCGGTGCTGATGACGGCGGCGGGAGTCGTGCGATATTCGCGACATTTTTGCTGGAGTGCCGTGTATTCTTCGACGGTCAATTCGCCAGAAATTCGCGAAAAGCGATGGTTATGAATTTCTGAAAGTGGCTTTGCATATGGCAAGTCTGGTTCGCAGACGAGTTCATCTGATTTTGACTTCCAGAATGCTTCGGCCTGTGAGTAATCTTGCTCTTTTTCAAATGCAATCAAGTCCTTGCAATAATCCTTGAATGTGTAGTCGATCCATTGTACGGTTTCATTGCGGTAAAGCTTGAACATCTGCGAAAGGGCGATTTTTGCGCTCCAGGCATCCATAATCATGCAGTCGAAATCGAAATGCAGAACATCCTTTGTGCCTGGCACACGGGAGACGCGCATCGTAAAAAATGGCCACTGGTTCAATGGATAAATGTGATGGCTCCATTCCTTGCGCTTTTCGAGACGTTCTTCGATGGATTTCAATTCGACGACTTCGATGGAATAGGTTGGAACTGATTCAAGAACACGTTGCGTTCCCTTGGCCGAAATCACAAGGCGCAGCGCATCATCGTGGGCGATGACTTCGTTCCATGCGCTTTGCAATCGCGCTACATCAAGCGTTTCGTCAAGTTCGACTTCGAGATAGTAATGCGTGTTGATTCCGCCAAGGTCGTAAACGGGATCGCGACCGACAAGGTATGATTTTTGAATCGGCGAAAGCGGGAAGGCGTTTTCTTCTTCTGCAGCCAATTTTTCGAGATGTGCGATGATTCCGGTTTTGTTCGCCTTTAAGCATTCCTTGTCTTCGGCAGAAAGCGCGCCGCCCGTGGCACGGAATTTGAGCTTGCCGTCTTCGAGCCAAAGCGTTACGCCGCGCTGTGCGAAACCTTCGATCAGTTCTTTTGCTGTCGAGTCGTTCATTAGTTGTTCTCCTGCATATTTTTCAAGGACAGCTTTTCGGCGAGTTCCGATGCGAATTCTTTTGACGTGAATGCAGTGAAATGATCACCCTTGAGCTGCTCGTACTTGATTTCGCCAATGCAAAGGTCGTCCCATTTTTGGAACAGCATCTTGTCTGCGTTCTTGAAAATGCTGTTGCTGTTGTCGGCCTTGAAATAGCGTAAATCGCCAAAGTACGGAGTCGGGTTGTAGTTGACCATGACGTTGAAATTCTGATCGAATGTTTTCTTGATTCGATCAAATGATTCGTCTGTCATATTGTTTCCGAGATCGCCCGAGCATTCCTTGATCTTTGCAAAACGTTCGCTTTTAGACATATCGTTGAATTTGCGAATGGCTTCAGCATTGGGCGATTGTGAAATGACTTTTTCGAAATCGTTTTCATCAAGGACTTTCTTCTTTGTTTCTTCAAAGTAGCGGACGACTAAGGAGGTGATGTCTTCGAATTTGAATCCTACCTTTTCGGGGTCGATACCGATCAAAGTGGCGAAGAAAAAGTCCTTCATATTGGTCTGCTTGATTTCGAACGGTAAGCGTGCGCCTTCGATGATGGCGAGGTCTGCAATTTCGATTCCTGCACTTTCGAGACGCTCGGCAAGTTCTAGAGAAAGCTTGCCATTGAAACTGTAACCGACAATCTGTACCTTCTTGACGCCGGATTCGACAATCTTATCCGCGAATTCCTTGGCCAGGACGCTTGCGACTTCAGAATCGCTGATTTCAAAGAAATGTTGCGGATTCGATAGCTTGAATGTGAAGATTTCGCCTTCGTCCTGCTTTTCCATAAGCGGGATTATTTCACGGAACATTTCGTCATTCCAAAGAACAGTCGGGAGCAGGACTCTTGCACAGTCATCTTTGGAATTGCCTTGACGTTTAAGCTGGATGAATTCGCTTGAATTGCCGGATTCTTCTTCGACTTCATTCTTGAGGAATCGGGCGACTTCTGTAACTGTCGGGAAATCCAGCATCTGTTTTAGGATGGCGTCGAAAGTTTTATCCGAGGCGAGTTCATTGCGGATGGTTGTTGCCATTTGCGCCATAAGCAGGGAATCTGCGCCAAAGTCGTAGAAGTTGTCGTCCTTGCCGATGGAATCAATGTTCAATGCCTTGATGGCGATTTCGATAAGTCGACTTTCGATGGACTTGTCTTTACCCTGTGATGATTCGAATGCGTCTGCGAAGTGCCTGAGGGCGTTGTGGTCTATAGTGCCGTCAGTTCCCAAGGGCAACTTGTCGAGAATGTGGATGGACGTGTTCTTTTCAGGGCAGATGTCGTTCAGAATCAGCTTTACGGAAGATTCAGAAACCTCGTCCTTGTCGTATTTCATTTGCTTGACATAAAGATGACCGCCCAACATTTGGGCCTTTGCATCGTCTTGCGGGAACGTGGCGATGCTGTTGAGACCGTCCTTGCTGCAGATAAGATCAATCCACTCATCTTTAGACAAGAACATATTTTTTTCTCGGATCTTGTCGGTCGGCTTATCCATCATCAGAGCCTGCGAGACGGATACGGATGCCATATTGGCTTCGGGTTCGCCGATATAGAGGAATCCAGCAGGAACCAGGACTTTTTGGATTTGTTCCAGCGTGTAGTTCAAATCGATGGAGTTTGCCATCACGCCGCCACACAGGACGATGTCAACGCTGTTTTCTGCAATGCCCTGGCTTGTGAAATCCTCATTGAAGTCCAACTGGGTAAATACCATAGCCGGATCTTTATGAGTGTATTCTGAAGCCGTTGCAAAGAATTGTGTGAACTTATCCGTGAAGTTATAGACGAATGAAATTCCTGTTTTTTTGAGATGATCGAAAACTTGCTTGGTGATGACGCCTGTGCCAGCGCCCAATTCAAGGATTCTCCAGGTTTTCTTGGTGTCCGTTGCTATGGTCTTTTCCAAGAATGCAACAAGGTACTTGTTGATGCTCTTGTTGGTGTTCTGGGCTTGCATAATATCGGCCCAGTTGTCTAGTGCATTCTTTCCCTTGTCGCCGGTGTAGTTCTTGTAAACGAATTCTTCTGGATTAACGGAGCCTTTCAATATCTCGTCAAAGTGCGTTCCATTGTCCTTGAGATAAAGGAGGTATTCTGGATTTGCAATATGGCTGTCAAGTTTTTGAATGGCTTCTTCCCATTTCTTTTCGTTCTTTTCGCGAGAAGTTTCTTCTAGAATTTTGTAGCCGTTTCCGTGAGCGGCAATCTTTCCATTGTTTTCGAGAACGTTGATCCATTCCTGGGCGTGGAACCGATACTTTTCAGGCAACGCCTGTTCTAGCTCTTGCTTGGTGAAATCTTTTCCGAATACGAGAATGCCTGTTTGCAAAAGTCCAAGAAGAATGGAGTCTGCTGCGGCGTCTTCTTGCGTTTTCGAACTGGTCTTGATTCTATCCCAGTCGCTATCGGCCAATAGCTTATCGACTTCTTCGCTGACTTGGGCTGCGATTTGAGCGAATGCGTCTTCTGCGGCTTGGATGCGCATCTTTTGTTTTTTGCGCGGTTCCACGGCGACGATGAGGTTGTCCTTGTTGCTACCCAAGAATGCGCAAGCTTTTTCAATCGGTAAACTACTGGTGAGCGCTTCTTCGACCTGCGTGAGGTTCAGCGCACCAGTCTTGGCCTTGGATTCTTCAAAGAACTTGAGGATGCTCTTGCGGTCGATTTTTCCATTTGCGGAAAGTGGCAGTGCATTGAATTCCTGGATGTATCCCGGGTGCATATAATGTAACAGGTACTTGTCAAGATGTTCCTTGAGCTTTTCGTTATTGATGATCTGCTTGTCGCTTTTGACCTGCTTGACAAAGAACAGTACGTGCAAAAGATCCAGCGCACTATCGTTTGCGGGGAAGGAACTCAGGTTGACGTTCTTTTCGCCGTGCAAGAGCTTTTCGGTCCATTTGCTTCTGGACATTTTGAGTTGTTCGAAAATCTGCTTCTGGCGTTCCAGATTGTCTGACGGTACATCCATCAAAAGGGCCTGCGTGATGGTGATCCAAGCCGAAAGCTCGTAAGACTCAAGGAACATAAAATGCCCGCCAGGAACGAGAACGTCTTCGATCTGCGATAGAGTCTTGCCGAAATCAATCGCATTGTCCATCACGTAACCGCCAAAGACGATGTCGAACGAATTCGATTTCAATCCCTGCTTGTGAAAATCTTCGTTCAAGTCCAACTGCTTGAATACAAGTCCCGGATAATCCTTGAACATTTCCGCTGCGGTCGGGAAGAAGTGCTTCAGGTAATCGGTGAAGTAATATTCAAATTTGTGTCCCTTCAATACCGGCAAAAGGTAGCGCGTTGCAGAACCAGTTCCTGCGCCGACTTCCAAAATGCGGATCATTCGGTCTGGATTTTCATCCAGGATTTTTTTGAGGTACTCCGCCAATGTGTTGTAGGCGATACGCATAATTTTATTCTTGACGTAAAGCGAATCGACATAGCGGTATTTGTCGCCTTCTTCGGGGTAGAGGAATTTTCCCGGATCTACTTTGCCCTGGACGATATCGGCGAGATTGTCTCCGTTGAGCTTGACGTATTCGAGGAAATCCTTTGAAATGTATTCGCCGTTCCAAACATCGTAAGCGTTCTTCCAAAGATTTTCCTTCTCGATTTCTGTTGCGTCAATATGGCAAACGTATGTTTCGCCCTGCTGTTCGATGAACTTTTCTGCAAGCAGATAGCCGAGCCATTGTGTAACAAGCCAATGGTATTTTGCAATGACCGGGGCCTTGATTTCGTCAATGGTGTAGGTTTGATCTTTTTGGAAAACGCCCATTTTTTGAAGCTCGAACAAGATGGTGTAAGCGCTGGCTCTTTCTTCGGCCTTGTAACCGTCTTCGACTTGCTTCATATCGATTTCGCCAATGCGGTCTTGTAAGAACTTTTCGACAGCGTTTTCGCGATCGATGAATTTTTGCCTGCCTGCGCTGATTTCGCTGGCGGTTGCATTTTCGGCGACGATTGCAGAATAGATTTCACGCTTGTCTTCGCTTACGATGGCTACGGCATCCTTGATGGCGGGGAAGTCTTTCAAGACGTTTTCGATTTCGCCGAGTTCAATGCGGTGTCCGCGGATTTTTACCTGCGTATCTTCACGACCGAGAAATTCAATTTCACCACCGGGGAGATAGCGGCCCATATCGCCGGTCAAGTAAACCTGCTCATCCGTTTTCGGAAGGGTGACGAACTGTGCGGCCGTACGTTCTGCGTCCAAGTAGTAACCGAGAGCAACTCCGTCGCCGCCAAGCGCAATTTGCCCCGCGACCATTGTCGGGCATGGTTTCAAGTTGGCGTCGAGAATGTGCATTGTCTGGTTTGCGAGCGGTCGACCATACGGCAAAATTTTGAGACCGTCGTTCGGGTCATAACGATGGTAGTTGGACCAGATGGAGGCTTCTGTGGCACCGCCAAGGCAAATCACATCGACCCCGGGTGCGGCCTTGCGGATTCTTTCGGGCATATCTACTGGGATCCAGTCGCCAGAGAGGAATACTTCGCGGAGCGGGAGCGGTTCTGCTGCACTCTTGCTTTCGGCAAAGTTGAGGAGCATTTTCATCAAAGCAGGGACGGTGTTCCATACGGTGATGTGGTGCTTGTGAATGAGGGCTTCCCAAACTTCGGGGTTCATGTAATCTTCGGCGGTCGGGTAAATAAGTGTGCCGCCACAAGCGAGAACGCCAAAGAGATCGTATACGGAAAGGTCGAAATTCAGCTGCGAAAGTCCAAGAACGGCATCTTCTGCGGTGACGCCAAAACGGTCATTCATATCGTCGATGGTGTTCATCGCACCTTTGTGCGTGATCACGACTCCCTTGGGTTCGCCTGTGCTTCCGCTTGTGTAGATGATGTAGGCGATATCATCGGGAGTGCGTTTCGGGAATCTGGAACAGTCGACTGCAAAATCGTTGGCGTTGAGTTCGTCGACGTTGATTGTCGTGATTTCACCTTCGAGGAGGGCTTCGTCGCTAGAAATGCCTATGGCTACTTTTGCGCCTGTTTTCTTGACGATCTTTTCGGCACGGCCCTTGGCTTTGGCGGCGGCAATCGGCACGTAAATGGCACCGGCGTACAGAACGCCGAACACGGATACGACTTGCCAGGCAGATTTTTCCATCAAGATGGGAACGCAATCCTGTGCCTTTACGCCGCTAGTGATCAGCTGGTCAGCCAAGACTTTGGCGCGGGCGTCGAGTTCTTCAAATGTGAATTTGATATGGCCATCGTCAATGGCGATTTTTTTCGGCGTGCGCTTGACACTTTCGATAAAGTCGTCTTGCAGCATTCGCACGTTCCAGTCTTTTTGTGTGTCGTTCGCTGCCTTGCGTTCTGCTGCGTCGCGGGCGGGGAGGGCAATATCTGCAACATCTTCCCAATCGGCGTTTTCATCGGCGAGAGCGAGCAGTCGTTTTTCGAAAGTTTCGAACATAGAATCTAGAACGCCTTCCGGGAATACACCTTCGCGGTAGTCCCAGTTGACTTGCAATCCGAACGCCCCGTCCATCACTTGACAGTCGATGAAGGTTTGTGGCGTCTGGGAAATACCTCCGACAAAGTCTCCGCGCAACGGTGCCCCCGAATCGGCGAGGCCAATCGCGCTGGTGTAAACGATCGGCATCGAAAGCCCTGTTTTTTTACTCTGTCTAGAGATTTCTCGCATAACTTCGACACCGCTGAAAAGGCGGTTGTCCAAGTCTGCAAAAAGTTGGCCATTTATTTTGCGGGTGCGTGTCAAGAAATTTTCTTTTGCAGAACAGTCGACTTCAAGCAGGCTGAGCGAAGTGAAATCGCCAACGATGTCCATAACTTTTTCATGGAGCGGGAGCCTGTTCAAGACCGTCATATTGATGCAAAAACGCTTGTTGCGGCTCCATTTGGCAAGTACATCGGCATAGCACGAAAGAATCGGTACGGTCGGTGTGAGCCCGTATTGTTTGGCGCGGTTCTTCATACGGTTCCAGACGTCTGCTGGAATTCTCAAGAACTTGCGGCCGAATGCATCTTTTGCTTCGGAGGCGGAGAGCTTTGGCAACTCCGGTGCGTCGGGGAGGTTTGCGATTCGGTCCATCCAGTACTTCTTTTCTTTTTCGTACTGGGCGGTTGCCTTGAGTTTCTTTTCTGCGATCAGGTAATCGCGGAAGGAAAGTTCTTCTTCGCCTGTGATGGCAATTCCGTCAAAATAGGCGGCTTCAAATTCGGCAACGAGTTTCCAGATGCTTGTCCAGTCGGCGAGCAAAAATTCAATCGAAAAATGGAGAATGGCGCTTTCGTTGCTGCGGCTCACGGCAAGCCCGAACATCGGCCATTTACCGACAGTGTAGGCGCGGTTCCCCATCTCCTTGCGGAACTTTTCGAATTCGTTTGCTTTTTCAGGATGTTTCACCAAGTCCCATTCAGGAATATCCAATTCAGGAACGTCCTTCATCACTTGCTGATAGCCGCTTTCGTTGATGACTGCGTGGAGCATATCGTATTTGCGTGTAATCGCATTCCAAATGTCGCGGACTTTTTGCGTTTCGAGTTCTGCGTAACGGATTTCAAGGTAAACGTGGCAGGCGACGCCGCCGTATTCAAAAGTCTTGCTGCGTCCGAGCAAATAGGCGGATTGTACGTCGGTGAGCGGGAATGGCTCAAAACGGTTGGTACGGTCAATGACGATGGCAACGTTACTGTCGTCGCTCTTTTCGCTCAAGTATTGTATCAGGGCTTCCTTGTTTGCCTTGAGTTCTGCGAGTACTGCAGGTGTCATCGCTTCCTTGGCTGCCTTGTACTTGATTTTTCCATTTTCAGTCCACAAGTGAATTCCGTTTGTTTCAAAACGGTTGACCAGTTCTTTCATATTCTTGTTCATGGATGTATTAAACCTCTTCGCTGTATTTGTGGATCTCTGCCGACGGAATGTATTCGCTGTTGCCTTCGGGATGGATCAATTTTGCAAATCCGAAAATGTTGGTGATTTCGGACCATTTCTGTGAACACAAAAGTTCGCGCTGCGCCAATGGAGCGAGTTTTACCTTTTGGTCAATCATCTTTGAAAATTCAATAATGTTGTCTGCTATGCCTTGTTTCCAGTCGTCAAAAAGGACGTGTACGAAGTCTTTGGCTTTGTAATTGCCCAAGGTTTCCATCGTCAATTCCTTGAGGTAAGGCGGAATTTCATTTCGCTTTTCGGGATTGTACAAATACTTGGGAACGTACATACGCGGTTTCCAAAGGACAGGGCCGAAGGTGTCTTCGAGAATCAAGCGACCTGTTTCGTAAACGATGGCGAAGTTGTGCAAAAGATGTGCGTGGTTGTCACGATCATCCGTATTCACCTGGTTGTTGTATTCGATGGTGATGGGCGTATCGCCTAGCTTTCCGGTGAGAATGTCGAAGGGACCGACGCATTCTGTGATGTGTTCGACTTTTAGATTGTAGATCGAAGGGACGATGCGGGAGAGAATGTCGATTGCCGGGAAGGATACTTGCGGGCCAAAGGCGGCTTTGATGTAAAGTGGCTTTTCGTGCTTGTTCAGTTCCTGAGCCACGCGGATGAACCGTGCCACTTCAGGGAGCTTTGGGTAAAGATCGCAGGTCTTGAAATAGACGCCATTCTTTTTGGCGACGCGATAAGTTTCAGTAAGGTCACGCGGATGGATGGGCTGCTCTTGCAGAACGTGGATTTTCTTTTCCATGAACTTGCAGGCGAGTTCCGTACCGATGCCACCGACAGTTCCTGAACTGATGACGACGCATGCAAAATCGACTTCTGGAATCTGTTCGAATTCCGTGAAAAGCGGAATGCCATAAGTCTCGGCACATTTTTTTGAGCGTTCGCTTCCTTTGCCGTAGAGACCGACTAATTCAAAATCATCACTTAAAAGTTGTTGAAGGGCGTTGATGTAAAACTGTCCGAATGTACTTCCGCAGACAATGACTCTTTTCTTCATTTCGTTAAATTTCTCCCTCGATTTCTGTTGTCAGCATATCCTTGATTTCGCATGAAAATTCTGGCTGGTTTGCAATAAGCGATTCGATGATTGGAGTGGCCAATTCGCTTTCTCCAAGCAAAATGGTTCCGCAAGATTTCTTTTCTTTGGCCAGGCAGAGCGTGGCTGCACCTGCGCTGACGCCTGTCATTGGCGATGGTCCAAGTCCGTGAACGATGAGCTTGAATTTTGCCGGAGCGTTGTCTTTGACGCCTTCCATAGCGCATAGGTAAAAGGTATTTTCTTTGGTGCCGAAGGTGTCGAGCTTGCTTGCTGTGCAAAGTTTCTTGATCGTTTCGTCAGGATTCTGTTTGTACTGGTGCCTTGCGGAATTCATAATTTCAATGGTACGTTGCCCGCTGAGGCACATATGGAAGCGTGCTTCGTCAATGTTCAGTTTACGTGTGACGGCTTCCGCTTCTCCATCGAAAAATGGAAACATCTTGTTGATGGGAATGACGCTTTTCAAGTCTTCGGAAAGATCATTCGACGAAGGTGTAAACGGAAGAATTTCGCCATTTTTCCAATAGACCATGGTGCGGTTATTGCTGTTGTGGAGGCTGTCGATAAAATCGTTTGCAGCCGTGTACGAAAAGGCTCCGAGTCCACCGTAGTAAAATTCCAAGGAATGGATATGGTCGAATTTTTTTGCAAGATATTGTGGAATAAGGCCGGATAATCCTGGAATGCAGCCGGCTCCATATAAAATGGACACTCCGGATTCCTTTTTTTTGAATCCTGCAATGCCAAGGTGCAAAATGGGCGTCTTTTTTGCTTCGGCGATTTCGTCCATCATTGCAGTTTGTTCTTCCGTAAGCTTTGCGCAGTCAAGAATGATTTCGCAGTCGTCTATGAATTTTTCGATGCTTTCCTTGTTTGACACATCGACTTTTGTCCATTCGGCATCGCTCCATTCCGTGCGAAGTTCGCTGGGGGCTTTTTCGATGTTGCGTCCGCCTATGCGAAGGCCGGCGTCTGAATTGTTTCGGATGTAACGGGTTGCCCAGATGCCGACAGCGCCATAAGCTCCAAGAATTCCGATCATATTTCTCCCTCCTCGATGTCTCCCAAACTGTTGAGGCGTTCTTCGAAAATTTTGGCGAGGTTGTTCAATTCTGCGTTTTCGAAAATTTCCCGGAGCGATATTTCGACACCGTATTGCGTGTGCAGCTTTTCAAGGAATCGAGTTGCCAAGAGGCTGTCGCCACCGATTTCAAAGAAATTGGCGTAACGGTCTATTTTTTCAAGTGAAAGCAGGGACTTCCAAATTTCGGCGATATCAGCTTCGCGTCCTTCGTAATTTTCATTGACTTCGGAACCTGCTGCATTCTTTTTCAAGTATGCAGTAATGGCCTTGCGGTCGACTTTTGCGTTTGGTGTCAGCGGAAACTTGACGAAGACTTCGGTCCTTGATGGAATCATGTACGGAACAAGATTTGTCTTCAGGTAGTCTTCAAATTCGTTGCCGAGAATTTCCTTTGCGTCAGTTGCTTTTTGTGCGATGATCGTCTGTACAAAGTGCGAATTGTTTTCGAGCGAAATCGTGGCGAATGGAAGCTCCTTGAAAATGGATTCCCATTCTTCGTCGGACAATAGCGATGTAAAACGGCGTAATCGTGTGTAATTTGCAAAGCCGTTTTCCAGGACCGCAGAGCTGACGATGGCGACCGGGTCAAAATTTTCAAAATCCAAAGCCATGAACTTGCCGCCTTTTTTGAGGATCAGGTAAGCAAATGCCAAGGCGTTGGCGGGGTTGTTGTACGTGTGCAGGAATCCTGCATCGATGACAAGATCGAACGAATCTAGATCTTGAACGCTTGCACTTAAATCGAGCTGCTTGAATTTTAAACGGTCTTTCCATGCTCGCAGAGATTCTCGTGCGGAATCAAGCATGCCCATCGATTCGTCGAATAACGTGATTTCCATTCCATTCTTCTCGTAAGACTTCAGGAATTCGCGTACGCTAAGGCCTGAACGGGCATTCAAGAAGGCGATTTTCTTTGCTTCGGCAGAAGCAGCGGAAGAAACAACTTTGCTGATGAATGATTTGAACGGAGCGCTTTCGCCAAGCAGTTTTTCGGGGGCAAAAAATGCGTTTTCTAAAAGGGCTGTTTCGGGCTCTTTTCCGGTAAGCACGTTCTGCAGCAATTCGACATTTTCTTCGCTGTTCAGCTTTTTCGAAAAATCCGATGTTACTGCAGGGCGGATCTGTTCAAAGCCGTTCTTGAAGAGCCAATTTTGCCACATAGTAAATGCGTTCTTTGACTTTTCCGGAATGGTCTTGAAATTCGAACGAACCGTGTGGATTAATGCGGCGACGGCGTTGGTGCGGTCTTGCTGCGTTTCGTCGGTGTATGTCTCAATGTACTTGTAGTCGTATTTTGCAATTTTTTCCTTGCTGAGTGCAGGGATGATGGCGGCGACAATTTCCTTTTTGGCTCCGTTCTCGACAACTACGGCTGCTGCATTTACGATATTTGTTTTTTTCTTGATGACGTTTTCAATTTCACCCAGTTCAATGCGGAATCCGCCAAGCTTGATCTGCGTATCCAGACGCCCCAGAAATTCGGAGTTGCCATCGGATGTCATGCGGACTTTGTCGCCTGTTCTGTACCAGTGTTCTCCATTTTCAATCGGGAAACGCTCTTGGGTCAAATCCGGCTGGTTCAGGTAGCCTTCGGCAACGCCGATGCCTCCGATCCAGAGCTCTCCGGCTTCTCCGACGGCACATTCTTTACCGCTTTCGTCCATAACTTTGATCTTTTGGTTCTTGAGCGCTTTTCCATAAGGAATGGATTTCCATTCTGGATTCAATTCGTTGACTTCGTACCAGACGGACCAAATGGAAACTTCTGTCGCTCCACCCAAGGAGACGAACTTGCAATTCGGCCAAAGCTTTTTTGTCGTACCGAATAACGGCAGCGGAATCCAGTCGCCCGAAAGCATGACTGTTTTTAAGGGGATTGCATTTGCTTTGTCGCCAGAAACAATCGTGAACATTTCAAAAAGGGCTGGGACGGAATTCCACAAGGTTACGTTCTGGTCGCTTGTAATCTGCTTCCAGACGTTGGCTTCTTTCTTTGTTTCTTCAGAGAGGACGATGACCTTTCCGCCGGTGGATAGCATTCCGAATATATCATAAACGGAAAGGTCAAAGTCCAATTCCGAAATCGCTATGCAGGCATCATTTGCCGAAACGTTAAAGCGTTCATTGATGTCGCGGATGGTGTTGCTGGCACCGCGATGAGAAATCATCACGCCTTTGGGGACGCCTGTCGTACCGGACGTGAAGATGATGTAGGCGAGACTTGTGGCGTCTTCGACTATCTCGTCGATGCTCATTGGCGGAGCTTGCAAGGCACTTTCGACTTCGATGATTTTCCACGCCGGATTTTCGTTGCGGATGGTTGCGGCGTGGGTCGCGTCCGTGATGATTCCCGAAATCTTTGCGGCATCAAAAATTTTGTGCATCCTTTCGATCGGTTGGTGGATGCCGACGGGAACGTAGGCTGCGCCAGCGGCCTGTATGCCTAGCGTGGAGTAAACCTGGTTCATTCCCTTCGGAAGGACGATCGCGACAAGGTCTTTGGCTTTGATGCCTGCTGCTTTAAGCGTCGAGGCTATCCTCAATGCGTTTTCCGAAAGTTCGCCGTATGTTCTGGAATTGTAAGAACCGTCGGAATTGCGTGAAACGAGTGCGGTTGCGTTTGGAGTTTCTGCGGCTTTTGCAAAAACCGCGGCATGGATACATTCTGGATTTTTTGTGAACATAGATTTAACCTGCGGTGGCGAGGTATTCGGGATAAAGTTCGGAATTCAGGACAAAGAAGTGGTCTCCTTCGAATTCCCTTTCCTTGAATTCTTTTGTCGTGACGGATTGCCAGCGCTGCATGATTGCCGATGTGGCACCGATGTCTTTGGTGCCGCAGTTGATGTAAATGGGGGCGTCTATGCGTTCACCGTGGTAAATCAGGCTTTCGTTCAGCGTGTAGTCCTTACGCACTTCCGGGAGGATGAACTGGAGCAATTCCTTGTTCTCTAGAATTTCCTTGGGGGTGGCGTTGTACTTTTTCAGTTCGCGGATGAGTGCGTCGTCACCCATATAGGTCTTGAATTCGCTCGGGTCTTCGTCTTGTGGGGCTTGGCGACCTGCTGCAATCAGTTTTTCGGGACGTACGTTGTACTTGCTTTGCAAATAGTCGGCAACGTAGAATGCCATGGCTGCACCCATACTGTGACCGAATAGAATGAACGGTTTGCCCTGAGTGACCTTGATGATGCTTTGACAAAGCGGCTCCAGCAATTTTTTGAAGTCCCCGACGAAGGGTTCGCGGCGACGTGTTCCCTTGCCCGGCAATTCAACGCAAATAAAGTTTATGCCCTTCTTTTCGAGGGTCCACTTACGGTAAACGCTGGCACTGCCACCGGCGTGGTGAAAACAGAAAATTTTTTTGTGTTCCGTATCGTCAATACAATAGGTGGTAAAGGGGAACCAACGTTCCTCGAGAGTTTTTTCCATTTTTTGCTGTTTTCCTTTTTTTAGGTAATGCTCCAGCCTGCTGAAGACTGCCTTATATCCAAGAATTTCTTGTAAACGCCATCGACATTGCAGAGTTCTTTGTGCGTTCCGCATTGTACGATATGCCCGTGATCAATCACAAGAATTTGATCGGCATTCTTGACGGTATTCAAACGATGTGCGATGGAAATCACGGTCTTGCCCTTTGTGAGTTCTGCAATCGCTGCCATCAGTTCGCATTCGTTTTCGGGGTCTACTGAAGAAGTCGCTTCGTCGAGAATGACGACAGGGGCGTCCTTCAATAGCGCTCGTGCAATCGAAATGCGCTGCTTTTCGCCACCAGAAAGGCTGCTGCCGTTTTCGCCGATGATCGTGTTGTATCCATTCGGCAAGGCTTCGATGAACTCGTGGCAACGGGCGCGCTTGGCGACTTCTACGACTTGTTCGTGCGAAGCGTTCGGGCAACCGAACTTGATGTTGTTTTCTACCGTATCGTTGAACAGGAATACGTTCTGGAAAACCATGGAAAAGTGCGAAAGCAGTTCATCCGGCGCGTAACTTCTGATATCTTTGCCGCCAAACGTGATTGCTCCGGATTGGACATCCCAAAAGCGGACAATCAGGTTGCACAAAGTTGTCTTGCCACTACCTGAATATCCGACGATCGCGCATTTGGATTTTGCCGGAATCTTGGCACTGACCTTATCCAGGATGACTCGTGAATCGTAGCCGAAAGTGACATTCTTGATTTCAATGTTGGTGTTGTCCTTGCTTACGGATTGTGTTCCTGTCAGCTTGGGCACATTGTATGTTTCGTCCATCTGGTCCATAGCGGTTTCGATCTGTTCCATGATGAATGCGCCGTTGGCGAGGAGTTCCATTTGACCGTAAATGATGAAGCCCGAAACAAGGAACATCATTCCGTACGTGAATTCCATAGTGCCGTTGAACGTCATCCATGCAGAAGCCATAATGATGATACCGCTGAATATTTCGAGCGTCGCTCTGAAAAATCCGTGCGGAACAAGAACCTTCTTTTCCATATCGATGCTTGTCTTTTCGAATTCGTCGAAGGTCTCATCGAGTTTGGAGGCGTTCCCGCGACCGAAGGAGCGTATCACGGCGATGCCGCGGATGTATTCGATGACATTGTTTGTGACGCTTTCGACGGCGTTGTAACGCGCAAGCGATAACGATCCTGATTTCTTTTGGATCATTGAAAGCGAGAATGTTGAAATCAAGATTCCAAGAATCGCGATGACCCCGATTTTCCATTCGAAAGCCATCAGGAAAATCGAAATGCCGAGGCCCTGCAAAATGCCGCCCACCACATTGTCGACCGCCATCATCGTGAAGTTTTCAAGAGTGGCCATATTGGTCGTGATGGTGTTGTTGATGCGTCCCAGGGTCTTTTTCGAAAAATAGCCCATGGGGGCGTGTTTCAGCTTGTCGCCAAGTTCAAGCCTCTTGTCTGTGAAGATGTTGTACCCTGCGGCAGTCATGAAGATGTTGGTCAGGAATCGGAGAAGAATCTTGCCGAAGAGCCCTGTGGCCAAAATGCCGACCGTCTGCCAGATGATTTCCATCGTGAGCTTGTCGATGTTCTTCAATACCCAGAGAATGGCAAGTACGGAACAGCAGTTAAAAACGGTGTTCAGAATGCTAAAGACCAGGCCCCAGTAAACACGCTTCTTGTACTGGCCAGAAAGCTTGATGATTCTTTTCAATGTCTTGAGCATTATGCCACCTCCTTGGAGTCGGAACTTGCAATGTGGCGTTCCCACATGGATTTGTACAAATCACATTTTTTCATCAGTTCGTCGTGCGTGCCGCTATCGGCGAGTTCGCCATTTTCGATGACTAGGATCTTTTCGGCATTCTTGATGGTCGAAAGTCTGTGGGCGATGACGATCAGCACCTTGTCGTGAATGAGTCTCGAAAGGGCCTTTTGGATTTCGGCTTCGTTTTCCGGATCCGCATAAGCGGTGGCTTCATCCAGGATGATGACGTCTGCATTTTTGAGAATGGCGCGTGCAATCGTGATGCGTTGACGTTCGCCTCCAGAAAGTCTGTTGCCTGCGTCGCCCGCTTTAGTGTTGTAGCCGTTTTCGAGTGCGCTGATGAATTCGTGGCAGCCAGCGGCCTTTGCTGCTTCGTAGACTTCTTCGTCGCTTGCTTCCGGGCGTCCCATACGGATATTTTCCAGAATGGATGTGTTGAACAAGTAGTTGTCTTGCGCTACGTAGCTGATTTTCTTCATTTGCTGCTTGAACGGAATCTTCGAAAGACTTATGCCCCCGAGCAAGATGTCGCCTTTGCCCACATCCCAAAACCCGGCCATCAATTTTGCAATGGTGGATTTTCCGCTTCCGGAATGCCCGACAATTGCGGTAACGCCTTTTTCTGCCGTCTTGAAAGAAATGTTGTTCAAAACATTCTTTTCTTTGTAGCCGAAAGTCACGTTTTTGAATTCAAAAGAAGAACCGCTGAATTGCACATTCTCTTCGGGGCGGATTTGATCTTTTTCGTTGAGAAAATCATCTATTTGCGTAAAAGCCTGGAATACCGAAGCAAATGATTCGGCATAGGTCATCGATGCAAGAATTGGTCCCGAAATACCCATGCTGAGTACGGCGCACGTAAGGAATGTTGCAAATTCGATCTTCCCGTTCATGAACAAGTAGGCGCCCAGCGGAAGCGTGACCAGCAATGTCGAAGAAAGCGTACTCAATCCTGCTGCCGAGAAAAACCAGCAACTGCGCCACCATTCAAGCGTCGTGTCGCGATAGTACTTGCAGGCGTTGGTGAACTTTCCAAAAGAGGATGCGCTCTGGTTGAATGCCTTGATGACTTCGATGCCGTTCACGTATTCCACGATGGCGTCGTTCATATCGGCGTTTGCCTTAAAATAACGGGAGGACTTTTCCTTGTAGCCGATCATCTGACCCATAGTAATCAAAAATCCGATTGGGATTGTCGCGACTGCACCAAGAGCCATACGCCAGTCCATTACAAACAAAACGACAATGATTGTTAAAGGAGTCACGATATTTGCAGTCATTTCTGGCACCATGTGTGCAAATGGCTTTTCAATGCGTTCGACCGTATCTACGACAAGCATCTTGTACGAACCGGAGGCCTTGTCCAGCATAACGCCCATGGGGATGCGTTCCATTTTCTTTGTGATGTTCGTGCGTAACGTCCTTAAAATCGAGAAGGCTGCTTCGTGTGACTTCATCGTCGAAATAGTCGATAGATAAACTTTTAGGGCGTATGTGGCAATGGTGATTAGGCCGTAAATCAGAATGTCATCTTGAGTGACGGTCTTGTAGTAGAATGCGGAAAGCATTTTGGCAACGCAGAAATAGGGAATGATTCCGCAAAATACCCCTAAAATTGCATAAAACGATGCTGTAATAAGCTGAAATTTCTTGCTTCCGGCGTATTGCCAGAGTAATTTCATGGGATTGTTTTTGGATTTATCTGTAGCCATGTTTAAAGTGTCCTGAAAAAAAAGATAGATTGGGCTAACAAAATTTAGAACAATGTTGTTGCTTTTTGATGAATTTTGAACTAAAAAAGACGGATTGGATTTGATGGTTTCACTTTGGATTGTGGGCGAAATTTGCTCAAAAACGCCATTTCTTGCAAAAATGTTACCCTAGTCTAATCGGATTGTTTTGAAGCCTTTTAGAGTAGAAAAGAGTGCCCTTTTGAATTTATTTTTGCTCGTCCTAATGTGAATGTGAAAGTGAAGCAAAAATGACTCGCAAACGGATCTATTCAGCGCTGTCCTTCAACAAGGCCTTTTATATCGGGCTTGCTGTTGCAATCCTTATCCATGTTGCAACCCTGCTGAATCCGCTATTCCAAAAGAAGGAAATCCCGGTACATCACCCGGATTCTCCTGTGTTACACGCAGAAAAAGTCTACATTGCACCGCCGCCTCCGCCGGAAGCGCCTCCGGTCGTGAAAAAAGTCGTTCGTGCTAAAATTATCCCGAAGGTCGTAGAAAAACCGGTTGAAGAACAGCCTCCTGAACCGGAGCCAATCCCGGAACCGGTAACGGAAACAGCCCCAGTCGCTGTTGCAGAGCCTGTTGTCGAAGCGCCTCCTGCGCCCCCCGTGGTCAAGGAACCGCCTAAGCCTTCGGCTGATTCAGTGAAAATGGTGACCCGCACATACTTGCGCTCGCTCAAAAAACAGTTGGAACAGATCAAGGATTATCCTGCCACGGCTAAACGCCTAAAGCAGGAGGGCACAGTACGTGTGAGGTTCACCATCCTTGCTGACGGCAAGATTGAACAAATCGAAGTCTCGGAATCGAGCCGCTATTCGTCGCTGGACAATAGCGCTTTGGAAGCTGTCGCAAAGATGGAAAAATTTCAACCCATTCCAAAACTTTTAGAAAAAGAACGCTGGAGGATCGAAATTCCTATCCAGTACAAACTTAATGCAGGGAGGTCGTAATGAATTTTATTCTTGAATTTATAAAGCAGGGCGGTTACATTGGCTACATCCTGGTGGCTATGAACTTTATTGGCTATGCCATTATCATCTGGAAGGTGATTTCGCTCATTGTCTTCAATAGGACGGTTCAGCCGCGCTTGACGGACAAGGTGATACATCGTGTTGTGACCTGCAATACGGACCATCACATTATTACCGAAAGCATCCGTACAGAAATCGGTCTTGCGTTCTCTCCACTCACGAAGGGCCTTACGACGGTCGAAAACATTGCGTCGATTTCCCCGATGCTTGGTCTTTTGGGTACTGTCGTTGGCATTTTCAACGCATTCACGGTGATAGCGGCCTCGGGTCTTGATGATCCATCCGCTTTCGCGACGGGCATCAAGTTTGCTCTCGTGACAACGGTCCTTGGACTTGTGGTCGCTATCCCGCACGTGCTTGCCTTTAACTACCTGAATGCCCGTATGGAGCAGGAACAGGACGAAGTCGAAAACCAGGTGCTTTTGCACTTGGGCAAGACTTTGCAGGAACGCGACGCCAGAAGGTCGGAAAGGGCTTAAAATGGCTAAAAGACGTCATCGTATTTCTTTGGACATGACACCGCTTATTGACTGTGTCTTTTTGTTGCTCGTTTTCTTCCTGGTGACATCAGTCTTTAAGCAGGACAAGTCTGTCCTTAAACTTCTTTTGCCCGAAACCTCGAGCGAAGTCAAGCAAGAAGTTTCGGAAGGATTCTTTATTGAACTTTCCGAAACGGAAATTGCCGTGAACGGTGAACTTGCGACAATTGAATTCCTGAAAAACAAAAGTGCTGCGGTACAGAACAAGAAGGCTCCGGTTGCCTTGAAAATTGACAAGAAGACTCCTTACGAAAAAGTTGCCGAAGTGCTGGATGTTCTCCAAATGGAAAAGATTTACAATATACAATTCGTCAATGAATTAAAAAAGGAGTGAGAAGATGTCACGGATTCGAATAAATATCGAAAAGGTGAACGAAAAATTCGAAAACTTCGCAAGGTTCCTGGTTTCGCACAGGGCCTTGCTTCTTGTTTCGTTTATCGCCTTGCTTGCGATTTCTATCGTGGGCATGAAAAAAATCTACGTCGAAGCCTCTTGGGATAGCTACTTTATCGAAGGCGATCCGATGCTTGTCGAAACGGACAAGTTCAAGGAAACCTTCGGTAACGACTATTTCGTGGGTGTGATGGTCGAAACGGAACAGTCCGTCTTGACGCCCGAAAACCTGAAGCTCTTGCGCGAACTTTCGAACGAGTTGCGCGATAGCCTCTCGTATTCTGACGGTAAGGCAACATCCATTGTCGATTTGGAATACATGCTCGGCACGGACGAAGGCATGGAAATCGTGCAGATCGTGCCGGAAGAAATTCCGACAGATGAAGCGGGCCTTGCTGAAATCGAAAAGCGCCTCGCCGCAAAGCCGGAACTTGCAAAGAAGCTCGTCTCTAAGGATCGCAAGCAGGCCTTCATTAACATCAAGCTCCGCCCGTTCCCTGAAGATTCCGTATGGAAGGCCGAAGGCGAAGCCCAGGGCAAAAAGGCCGAAGCTCCCGACATGAAGACGGGTCGCGAAACCTCTGAAATCATCTCCAAGGAAAAGTACGCTCCGCTGCACCCTCTTGCGACGGGTATGCCTTACTTGAGCCATCAGAAACTCAAGTACATCGGCGAAGAAATGAGCCGCATTTTCATCATTACGATCCTCTGCTCCATCATCGTGATGTTCCTTGTGACGCGTTCGCTCCGTGGAATTATTTCTCCGTTGATCACCACGTTTGCTGGCGTCATTATGACATTTGGCTTGGTGGGCTATCTCGGTCTTTATATGGATGCGACCAACATCATGGTGCCTGTCATCCTGGCATTCGCTGTTTCCATTGCGTATAACATCCATATCCATTCGTTCTTCCGCAAGAATATGATGCTTACGGGTAAGCGCAAGGAATCTGTGCTTTATGCTATGAAGGAAACCGGCTGGTCGGTGCTTTTCTCGGGCCTTACGACGATTGTGGCGCTTCTGTCGTTCCTGTCGGTGATGCTCAAGCCTATCCGTTCTGTGGGTATCCTCTCTTCTATCGCTGTCGGCTTCATTCTCCTTGTGGCTCTTACGATTTCGCCGATTCTCTTGAGCTTTGGCAAGGACAAGGAGCCGAATGCCAAGGTGCTTGAAAAGGGCGATACTCGTATGGGCCTCATCCTCAATTCTCTTGGCCAGTTCGTTCTTACTCACGGAAAGCCGATTGCGATCGTATTCGCTGTCGTTACGGCAGTTTCGATTTACGGTGTTACTAAGATGGAACCCGCTTTTGACGTGGAACGCACGATGGGTCGCAAGGTCGAATACGTGAACAAGATGCTCTACGTTGCCGAATCTGAAATCGGTAGCTTCTATTCTTACGACTTGGTGATTGATTTTGGCGCAAACGACAAGGCCAAGGAAGTCGAAAACCTCAAGAAGTTGGATCAGTTGCAGGATCACGCTCAGAAGTATCCGCTGACAAAGCGCTCCACTTCCATTCTCGACATCTTGAAGGACTTGGACCGTACCTTGAATGAAAACCGTCAGGATATGTACGCCATCCCGGAAACGGAAGAGCAGGTAGCTCAGCTCTTGCTCCTGTACGAAAATGCCGGTGGTTCCGAAGCGAGCTACTGGATGGATTACGATTACAAGAAGCTTCGCTTGATGGTCGAAATCTCTAGCTACAACTCCAACGAACTCCAGAAGGAAATCGAGGACTTGCAGAACTTCGCACGCGAACTTTACCCGAATGCAAAGGTGACGGCTGTGGGTAACTTGCCGCAGTTTACCGCCATGCAGCAGTATTTGGAAGTGGGGCAGATGACGTCCTTCCTCATCTCTGTCGTGATTGTGGCGGTGCTCTTGATGATTGTGTTCGGTAGCGTCCGCACGGGTCTCATCGGTATGATCCCGAACATTGCTCCGGGTATTTTTGTGGGCGGCTATCTCGGCTTTAGCAACATCCCGCTTGACATGATGACGGCAACGCTCATCCCGATGATCATCGGCCTTTCCGTGGACGATACGATCCACTTCATCAATCACGGCCATGTGGAATTTGACCGTAGCAAGGACTACAAGGATTCCATTCTCAAGGTGTTCCGTGCTGCTGGCCCGGCCCTTGTGATGACGACGATTATCATGGTGGCGACATTTGCGGGCTTCACGACTTCGCAGGCGACGCAGATGTTCAACTTTGGCTTTGTGGTGTTTGTGGGCCTTGTCTCTGCTTTGATGGCCGACCTGTTCGTGACACCGCTTTTAATCAAGAAGTTTAAAATTTTCGGAAAATAGGAGGAAATTATGAAGATTTCTAAAATTGCTGCGACGCTCGTTGTCGCTCTCAGTGCAATGTCCATGGCTCAGACGAATGCCCGTGACATTATGATCAAGGTCAAGGACCGTCCGGATGGCGACACGCGTTCTTCCTCGATGGAAATGAAGCTCGTGAACAAGAGCGGCAACACCCGCGTCCGTAAGATTACTTCTTATGCGATGGACGTGGGCGTGGATACCAAGACCATTATGTTCTTCCAGTACCCCAATGACGTGAAGGGCACGGGGTTCTTGACTGTGAACTATGATGACGTCAACAAGGAAGACGACAAGTGGCTTTATCTCCCGGCTCTGAAGAAGACTCGTCGCATCAGCGGTAAGAGCTCCAAGACCGATTACTTCATGGGTTCCGACTTCACCTACGATGATATTGGCAAACGCAATGTCGATGAAGATACGCACAAGCTCTTGCGCGAAGAATCGGCAGACGGCTTTGACTACTACGTCGTCGAATCGACTCCCAAGAAGGATGGCGAAATCTTCTCCAAGAAGCTCGTCTGGATCCGCAAGGATTGCGATGTCGTCACCAAGGTCGAATTTTACGACAAGCTCGGCAAGCTCCATCGTCAGATGGTTTCTTCGGACATCAAGAAGGTTGATGGTTTCTGGACTGTCGGCAAGATGGAAATGAAGAACGTGCAGACGGGACACTCCACAGAACTCCTCTTCCTCGATCCAAAATTCAACATCCAAGTTGATTCCAAGATCTTTACGGTGAACAAACTGGAAAGAGGCCTGTAATTAGTAGGAGGTAGACAGTAAGCGGTAGACAGGGAAAGTCTTTTTGAACTGTCTCGTGTTGTCATGCCCGCCTTGCGCGGGCATCTCCCGTTAAGGAGGAATAAAATGATAAAGAAATTCAATTCCGTGAGCGATGTCATCCTGAGTGGAGTGCGTAGCACGAAATCGAAGGATCCAGTGACATTGTTCCTTGCGGTGCTTCTTGCTGCATTTGCATTGTCTGCCCACGCCCAGGACGAGCTTTCGCTGCAACTGAACGGCTTTGTGGATTCGTATCACGCATTGCAGGTGGAACATCCGCACAAGATCATGTCTTCGAGGACGCGACTCCGTCTTGAAATGCGTGCCGATTATGGCGAGGCTTCGCTTTATTCGAGTATGAATCTCGCGTACAATAGCCTCATCAAGGATCAGTCGGGTGCGTTCCTTCGCGAAGCGTATTTCGACTACGCCGGCAAATATCTTGAAGTCAAGGCGGGCCGTCAAATTGTCACGTGGGGCGTTGCCGATGGGCTTCGCCTTACGGACTTGATTTCGCCGATGGATTATACCGAATTTATGGCGAACGACTACGATGATATCCGTGTTCCCGTGAATGCGATCAATCTCAAGTATCCTGGCGAAAGCTTTTCTGCCGAAGTTGTCTTTGTTCCGGTTCCGGAGTATTTCGTGATGCCCTCGGGCGAAGATAATCCCTGGACGATGCCGTTACCTGCGAATACGAGCATGGACTTGAGCGGAACGCCTGAAAAGCGTCTCAAGAACAGTGAAGTGGGCGGTCGCTTGCGGTTCTTCCTCGAAAACCTGGACTTCTCGCTTACCGCGCTCCGCACTTTCAACAAGTCGCCGATAACGGTTGCCGGTTACGATCCTGAGGCGAAATCTGCCGTGATCAAGGGCGTGTACGAGCCAATGAACGTTGTCGGGGGCGATGTCTCGATCCCGGCGGGTGAAATTGTGATTCGTGGCGAAGTGGCGGCGTATTTCGGAGAGCCGATAGCCTTGAAAAATTCCATGGATTATTGGCACAGGAGTTCCTTCAACGCCTTGATTGGTATTGACTGGTATGCAGGCGACAACTGGACTGTCATGGCCCAGTATATGCATAAGGTCATTATGGATTACCAGAGCGTGCTTGGAACGGAACAGAACACGTCCATGATTACGGCTCGAATTTCCAAGGAACTCCTGAACAATACGCTCAAGCTTTCCGTTTACGGGATGTTCGATGTCGACAATGTCGGTTTTTACGTGCGCCCGGCAGCCGATTACCTGCTGAGTGACCAAATTACGCTCTCTTTAGGCGGTGACTTACTCGGTGGTCGGCGAGGAACGTTCAAAACTTATAAGAAAAATACTCAAATGTGGGCAAAAGGTAAGTATTTCTTCTAGATAAACTGCTTGACGTTGTCTTGAAAATTGCCTAAATTTAGACTCGACTAAGATAATTGGTTAAAGCTAAAATACTTGGTCTAGTCTAAATCTTCTATGGGTGAGAGTCATGTTGAAGCCAGTTCCTGATAGAAATCTGATTTTGATTCAGAATACCGATTTCTTTTCGCATTATATGTTGCAGAATAAAACGGGCACGGGACACCTTCTAACGTATAATGTGTTGCCGGGCCTTCAGGTTTTTTATAGCAACTTCCATTTAAAAGAATTCACCTTCAATTTCGAAAACCAAGGCAAGAGCCTGATCGTTCTGCATTGCCATAACGGCAGTTCGGAATGGTTTGATTCGAACTCTTGTCCGCGCTCTATGGAAGAAAACGGCTTGCTTTTGCTGGACTGTATGCCGGCAAACAAGACGTTCCAATTCCCGGTGCATTGCTATCACGGCATTGCCGTCGTGTTCTCGATGGAACGCTGCCAGTGCGAACTTATGAATATGTTCAAGGCGGTGGGCGTTGACTTTGCCGCCCTTATCGAAAAAATACAGCCGCTCACGCTCCCGTTAAAGCTCCCGTCGAGCGAACACGTGAGCCACATCTTTTCTGAACTCTACAGGCTTCCCAAGAACATCCGTCTGCCGTATTTCAAGATCAAGGTCCTCGAACTCATTCTTTTCTTGAGCCGCCTCGATTCCGAAGCCAAATACGAAACGGCTGCGCTGATTCCGAAGGCGTACAAGGGCAAAATGGAACTGCTTCGTGAAATCTTGCGCGAAAATACTGAGGAGCATTTGACGCTCGAGCAGCTTTCCAAGCAGATCGAGATGAGCCCTACGCAAATGAAAAAGTACTTCAAACTTGCTTATGGCGATTCCATTTATTCTTACGTCAAAACGCACCGCATGAAAGTCGCGACGCAACTCCTGCAAGAAGGAAAAATCAGCATCGCGGATGTGGCTGGGCGCGTCGGCTATGCAAATTCCAGCAAGTTCGCACAGGCGTTCAAGGAATTTACGGGGCTTTCGCCCAAGGAATATCGGAACAAGGCTTAAATAATTTTCTTGTCCTGAATCAGTTCGGTTTTTGTTTCGGATTGCGGAGCATCGGTTGCTTTTTGCTTCTCAAGCTCCGCATTTTTCATAGCACGCTTGTTCTTGTACATATTGTTGTCCGCCTTGTTGAAGGTGTCTGCAATAGTAGTTCCTTTGGCGTGATCCGTAGTGGCTATCCCGTAAGCTATCGAAATCTGTTTCCACGGGAACGCCGCGTTCCTCGTAGAACTGATTCCTTTCTGGAACGAGTTTAAAAGTTCTCGGTGGTTCTTTAAATCGCTTCCGGTAAGGATGACGATGAATTCGTCGCCACCGATTCTAAAGATCGGACTGTGGACAAAAACCTGGCAAATGAGTTTGCATGAATTGATCAGGTATTCGTTGCCGTTCTCGTGACCGTAAGTGTCGTTGATTTCTTTTAAGTTGTTTGTGTCGAGGACTATAATGCCGTAAGAACTGATTTCATCGTTCTGGATTTTTTCTTCAAGCTCGTTGAGGTAGCTGTCGTAGGCCATCTTGTTGCGGACGCCCGTGAGCGAGTCGCGGAACGCTAGCCCTTGCATCTGCTTCATATATTGATTGATGTGGAACTTCGCCGCCGAAAAACTTTTGGCGAGATCGCCAATTTCGTCGTTCTGTTGAATGTTGAATTCCGCATTCATATCGCCAGTGATCATTTTCTTGGCTTCTTCGGTGAGTTCCTTGAGCGGTCGCGTGATGCTCTTCGAGAAGATGATGGATAGTGTCGTGGTCAATGCCAACAGAACCAGAATGAAGATGACGCTCTGCAAAAGGAGCATGTTTCTCTGGGCGTTGATTTCGGAATACGGTACGATGCAGACAAACGACATTCCGTTGCTGAGCGGTTCGCTGATTTTGATCAAGTCGTCGCTTAGCTTGAAAGAAAGGCCGTTTGTGAGCGTGGGGTGATAGGCTATGTACCCTTCGTGATCTTCGAGGTAGGCGTAGCCTGTTTGTAACAAACGAATTTTAGCGATATGCTTGATGATCGTTTCGAAGTCGATGTCGACACCGACCACGCCAATCTCTTTTTGCTTGAGGAACATCGGCTCGACGTAAGAAATGATGTAGGAGTTGATGTTCTTGTTGAGGTACGGCAAAAGCCAAGTCGGCTTCCCGACCTGGATGGGCATGTAGTACCAGCCGACATGCTCGATGTCGTTTGGACTGAAACGTGTGATGTTCGTGGGGTCCGTTTGCGTAAATGAGCTGTCCTGAAAATCTTCTTTGACATAGAACGCTCCCGCATTGGGCCCTGCAATCTCCGGGCTGAATCTGACGTATACGCTTTTGGCGTCGGAGAGCGTGTGCGCACTAGAAGTGATGTACGCTTTGATGGCTTCGGTGTTTTTTTCCAGGTTTTGCTTGTTGGCAAAAAAAGTCGGATCCTTCTGGATCATCGAGTAGACTTCGGCTGCCAGCGTGTGCGTGTACTTTTCGTGATCCTCGAATATCTTGTTGAATTTGGATGTCTCTTCTTTAGCGAGAGTCTTTATGTGTTCCGTCGATGCCCGTTGCGTAATCTTGCTGATGAACATCATACTCAGGATACCGATAGTCAGTGTACCGATGAGAGTGCTTGATAGCGACAAGATTAAGATTTTTGATTGAATCGAAAACTTCATGATCAAATTACTCGACGAATACCTGGCGGTTCGTTTTTCCCCTCGAAGACGGCTTTAGATGCCCTGGATCTCGATGACTTTTTTGTTGTTGGTTGAACCCATCACTACGGAGACGTCTCGCTTGTGTACGTGGAAGTGTTCTGCAATTAGTTCGCAGATGGCTTCGTTCGCGGCGCCGTCGACCGGCGGCGCCTTGACTTCGACCTTGTAGCTCCCGTCAGGGAGCGCGGTCACGCTTTCGCGCTTGCTTCGCGCGTGTACCTTTATGCTGATTCTCATGTGACCTTAAGTGAGTGCGTTTCCGCCGTTCTGCGGAATCGGGGCTTCGAATTCCGCTCTGGCCTGCTGGTCGTTTTCCATAGCGGCGAGAAGTTCGTCCTGGCTATGGATGAGGGCTCTGCAACGGATGAAGTAATTTGTACGGAGCTGGCGGAGCTGCTCGATTTCGGTACGCAGGTTTTCGCTTTCGCGCTTGATGCTTTCGACTTCACGCATGGCACGGGCCTTGGCCTCGGCGATGATGATCTCGGCTTCTTTTTCGGCGGAAGCCTTGACTTCGTTAATTGTGCGCTGCATGGTGACTACGGCGTCCTGGATCGTCTTTTCGATTTGGCGGTAGTAGTTCACGCGTTCTTCGGCGACCTTCAGGCGTTCGGTCAGGTTCGTGCGGTCGCGGAACATGTTCTCGAATGCGGTGGCAGTCGTTTCTAAAAATGCTTTGACTTCTTCCGGGTCGTAACCCTTGAAGCTTTTTTTGTGGAAAGTCTGGTTTCTGATATCAAGCGGAGTGAGTTCCATAAAATCCTTCTAATATACAATATAAAGATATAAAAAGAATTCTCACTGTCATCCCGGCCTTGTGCCGGGATCGCCTTTCCTGCGCTGTCGTCCTTTCCTCCCTTGTCATCCCGGCCTTGTGCCGGGATCGCCTTTCCTACGCTGTCATCTCGGCCTCCATTGTTCCCTTGTCATCCCGGCCATGTGCCGGGATCACCTTTCCTGCACCGTCATACCTCACTTGATGAGGCATCTCCTTGCAATATGAAATGGAGATTCCCTCCCCATACGCGGATCATGACTACTAACCACTAACCACTAACCACTGTCTACTAAAAAAATATCTGTTTACATCTTGTGAATACACTGTGCTTTTACTGAACTCTTTCTGTTTGAGTCCCGTTTGAGGCGAAATTTTACTCTTTAGAGTCAGTGTAACCCCTTGATAAATACCGACTTTTTACTAAATTTGAGTCTCAAAAAATTCTGTTTTTATAGAAAGGTTTTATCATGAAAAGAACATTCCAGCCTCACAATCGTAAGCGCGTTAACAAGCACGGTTTTATGGCCCGTATGGAAGACCGTTGGGG
>JBGVAT010000125.1:0-4583 GCA_045224895.1 Fibrobacter sp. | reverse complement strand
CGGATGATGTAGATGGCTTCGGCTTCCAGCTCGTCGAGGTGTGAAAATTCGCTCACTGTGAAACTCCTAGTATTTGTTGGATTCTTTTGGGTCAATGTCAATGTGCTTTACGCTTCCGTCGGGAAATTCCATAATCCAGCGGATAAGGCCATTGATTTTTTCGGTATGTACCTTGCTGCCCTTGCCGCCAATGTCTTCGCCGAGGAAGAATCGAATGGCGTGAACGGGGCACTCCTTGATGCACGATGTGCAGCCCCAGCAATCTTTGGGGTACTTGATGTAGGCCTTTTTCTGTTCGTTGATCTTGATCAGCGTGCCAGGGCAAACGTCGTGACATCTCCCGCAACCGATGCAAATGTTTTGATCAATGTTGATGCTCATAAGTCTTTTGCCCTTCTGCGGTGAGTTCTCGTGTGAAAGTTTTGATTTCGCCGTTGACTAAACGGGAATTCACGTACTTTCGCCAATGAATGTTGTCTTTTTCGGGATAGTCCCAGTTCTCTGCAAAACTGTGCCAGCGAGTTTCGTGGCGCGTAGCGAGATGCGCAATGACGCTCTTGCAAACGGTGAGGCGTTCCTTCAGCTCATAGATGTACATAACTTCTTGCAAGTCGGTGGCGCTAAGCTTGTCCGTAAGACTTTCGATCTCGTCAATTTTTTCTTTGGCGATATTGAGTTGTTTTTCGGTATAGCCGTAGCCTGTAGTGATTCCGCCTGCATGTTCGTCCATGGCGATTTGCATGGCTTCTTCAAGTTGCTCTGTCGTGTACAGCGAGTTTTTCTGCGATAAGTATGTTTCGATTTCGGCGATATGTCGGGCGATTTCTGCGTCTTTGTTGATTGCTGCGGTGTCCACGTCATTGCGAGGAGCGTTAGCATAGCCTGCCACGAGCGAAGCGTGGTGGACGCAATCTCGCATTTCATTGATATATTCCACAGCCGATTCCGCGGCAATCTCACCTTCGGCAAGTGCGCCTGTCACGTACTTTTGCGGGCAACCCCCGGCCACATCGCCGGCGGCATAAAGCCCCTTGATAGTTGTGGCACGCTTGGTGTCGACCCAGTAACCGCTTGCGGTGTGTCCGCCTACAATGTAAGGCTCCGTACCTTCGATTTCTACGTTTGCCTTGGAAGGTGTTTCGTTTTCAAGCCAACGGATCGTCTGCGAAGGAGCCATGTTCAGGTATGCTTTTAAAAGCGATTCTTCTTGTTCGGCGGAAATCCCTTTCGTTCTCAAATAGCACGGCCCACGACCTTCCAGGTTTTCGGCAACGGTCCCGTAAACGCGTTCCGAGGTAGAAATGCCGTATTTCGTTTCGTAAACTTCTCCGAGCGAATTGACCTGCTTGGCGCCCACGCCTTGCGCGAGCGTTCCTGTCGGTGCAATCGTATCCTTGCAACGGAGCGCAATAAAACGCATTTCGAAAGTTGTCATTTCTGCGCCGTGGCGAATTCCCATAGCGTATCCGGCTCCCGTGTTGAATGGCGGGTACCACATTTTATGCCTTGAAAATCCCGGATTGTTCGGGCGGTAAAGTCCGGCAGCACCGCCTGTTGCGATAATGACGGCTCTGGCTTCGATCGCATAAAATGTATCGTTCTCGATACCAAAACCGTATGCGCCGTCGATTTTATTGTCGTGTACCGAAAAGTCAAAAATGTTGACGTGATTCAAAACGGTCACGTTTTCCAATTTCTTGACGGCATTGGCTAAAATCGGCTTGATGTTTTCGCCGTTAATCTTGATGTTGCGATTCCCGCGTGTGACGTATTTGCCGTCCTTGTCCTTCAAGATGACAAGCCCAAGCTTTTCCAGGTGCGCCGTGATTGCGTTAAATCTTTCTGATATAGAATAAAGTAAATCTTCGCGGACGATGCCATCGGCGTCCTTTTTGGCGTATTCCACATAATCCTTGGGCTCGCGGCCTTCGGTGATGTAGGCGTTTAAAGCGTTTACGCCTGCTGCAAGGCAACCACTGCGTTTGATGTTCGCTTTTTCGACGATAAGAATTTTGAGGTCCGCTGCATTACTTGCGCTTTTCGCTGTAATTGCTGCATAGCAGCCTGCCGTTCCACCGCCAATAATCAATAAGTCTGTTTTTATTCGTTCTATCTTCACGGCGCCTCCGCATTTTCAAGTTCCGCAAATATAGAACGCGACTTTTCAAACGTCCAATACTAAATTCATATCGCTGTTGATAGAAAAATTGTATTAGAAAATCGAGCCCATCGTAAATAGGAAAAAGTTATATTTTGGCACATGGCATTATCGGCAAATATTACACGTGAAGGAGCGCTCGAACTCCTAAAAAAATACAACTCGGATCCCTTCCACCTCGAACATGGCGAAATCGTTGAGAAAACCATGCGCTATTTTGCACGTGAACTCGGCTATGGCGAAGACGAGGAATTTTGGGGAATTGTCGGCCTTTTGCACGACCTTGATTTTGAACAGTGGCCCGAACAGCACTGCATCAAGGAACGCGAACTTATGCAAGAAGCGGGTCTCTCTGAAGAACTCATTCACGCTACGACAAGTCACGGCTGGGCTATCACAGTCGACGTGAAGCCCGAACATGAAATGGAAAAAGTCCTTTATGCCGTTGATGAATTGACGGGCCTGATTGGCGCTGTCGTTCTGATGCGTCCGTCAAAAAGCGTGCAGGATCTGGAACTGAAATCCGTGCTGAAAAAGTACAAGTCCCCGAAATTTGCCGCCGGTTGCTCCCGCGAAGTCCTTGAACGCGGTGCAAATCTTTTGGGCTGGGAACTGAACGACTTGATTTCCCGCACGATCGCCGCACTCCGTACATTCAGACCGTAATTTTAGCGCTTTTTATATGGTGGGGAAGGAATCCCCCTGACTTCAGCCCCGGCTCCCACCCACATTGTCATGCCGGACTCCGTTCCGGCATCGCCTTAAACCCATCCCCAGCCGGGTCTTCCGCGCACCCCCTCGAGCGGGCTTCAGACGCCAGCCTGCAACGCCTGGCTTCCCTTTTTAATCGTATTGGGTAAAAGAAAAACGTTTTTGCTAAAAAATGTATGTTTTGAAGTCTTTTTAAGGCAATTGACAAATTTTTTTAACCCAAAACTATATATATTTTATATGACATAGAATTAGAGTAGTACTCTTGTTCCCTCTTCGGAAAATCTGGTAAATTTTTCATGGGCAATAGCCCTGCAATCTGGGAAGAAGACGAACACTCACACCGATCGGGTGTGGGTCGTTGGGTGTATACCCACGGTCACTCCAGGCTTTGTGCTTGGTATGCCGTCGTGCTTTAGATTGCGGGTTTACCAGAGCCTCCGAAGACAGAGCCGAGCGACACCATGCCTTTTTTGTTTTCCATTTCTCAAAAGACATAATCGTTCGAATCACTTCAAGAGTTCCGCTCGTAAACCGCCATTGGCAGAGGATTACGATATATGAAACTTTGGAGTGTTGCAGATGTTTCTTCGTATTGTTTTTGTTTCCTTATGCAAATTCGGTTCCTTTACTTATTCTCATAAATAACAAATAACAAGGAGTCCAAGATGTTTTGTCAAAAATGTGGATCGCAGATGGATGATCATGCTCAGTTCTGCCCAAAATGTGGGCAAGCTAACGCTCGTCCAACTATGCAAACACCGCAAGATAATATAATGACAAAAAATTTAAGTGCAAAGCAAGGTTGCGGGATTTTTTTAGCTCTAATCTTGTTTATGTGTTTGTCTGTTGTGATGTGTGGTGATGATAAGCCTTCGGAAAAGAATTCTACTTCAAATAATTCCAAGCCACTTACTGCAGAAGAACAATTGACCAAAAGAAAAGAGGCTTGTTTTAGTGCTTGGGATGGAAGTCATGTAAGAATAAAAAGATGGCTACAAAATAACTACCTGAATGATCCTAGTAGTTATGAACATCTTGAAACTCGTTTTAGCAAAGTTGTTTCAGGAGATACTCTTATAGTAATAACTTCATTTACTGCGAAAAATGCTTTTGGAGGTAGGGTAAAGGGTTTTGTTCATTATAAAACAATCATACCCAGCATAAATAACACGTCTGTAAATTTAGGTGACTCTAAATGGTGTCCAATTTTTGATTTCCAAACAGAATAAAAAAAAATTTCGCAATTTATTTTATGAAATGAAAACTCCGTTTTTAAGTGAACGGAGCATTTCAATAGTGTATAAGTTTTTTAAGAAGAATTTTGTGAATGAAATCCGTGCGAAATTGCTAAGTGGAAGAATGCTGATGGCAAAAACTTTTGGTGGGCTATATCTATGAATAGAATTAGAAAACCTGCGGTTATTCTGGCGGATTCCATGGAATAATATATGGCGACTCCGGCCCCATACAAGCCCTCTCGCAAAAGTAAATTGAATATTTTTAAACTAGGTGAATACACCGAGCGTGTTGGGAAGAAAATTGAAGAATTGATTGCCGAAGAAATTCTGCAGTTCAAGGTGTAATGAATGCGCTAAATGTCTAACCGATTCGGTTGAGTTTTTAGGAGGCTGTAAAATAAACTGTGTCACAATCCACAGCCAACAACTCAAAACCTTACTATAATGTAGGGAAAGGATTGTGACAATGACAA